>CANGFV010000013.1 GCA_947453225.1 Pseudomonadota bacterium | reverse complement strand
TTTTCACGCATGAGTAAATGAATAAATACAATCACCATGCCTAAGCCTGCTGCGGCGATGAGTAGTAAGCCACTGATTTCAACCATGCTGACGCACATTCTGGTGATGATCGGTCCGGCAATAGCGCCAATACTTCCGCCTGCAGCGATAAAGGCAAACAGTCGCGAGGCTTGATTGGAAGAAAATAAATCCACCATCAGACTCCAGAACACTGAAATCATGAATAAATTGGTGACGCTGAACCAAACATAGTAAGCGCCAGCAATCCATCGATCCTGCGGGGCGCTTTTAAACAAGTAATAGAACACCAGTACATTAAGTAGCCAGAACCAGAATATTCCCGGTAACAGTCGGGATAGTTTGAGTTTCGAAGCCAGGGCAGAAAATAGTGGCGCGCAGATTAAGGTGGCGATAAATGTCAGGGTAAACAAATGCTGTAATTGATCGACCCCAAATACGGTGGCCATAGTGTCTCGTACGGGTCTGAGAATGTAGTAACAGGCCAGCAGTACAAAGTTACACAGAAAGGCTAGCAATACCACCTTAAGTTCATGCGCTTCAATTTGTACCATGGCCTGTACTAGGCGAATTTGTAGAGAGGTCTCTTTACAGGTCATGATGGCAGGATAGAATGATTTGGTTACTTTTGCTTATTTAGATGCAAATCTCTTGGGCGGAGCTCTTACCTTAACAATTACTCTGTAGAACTCGGAACAGCTTCAGTACACTGAGAGCTTGTGCATTGAGTGGTTATATCGTGTTCCATATTGTTCTGTTTGAACCAGAAATTCCGCCTAATACCGGCAATATTATCCGTTTGAGTGCCAACTCTGGCGCGCGTTTGCATTTGATCGAGCCGTTGGGCTTTGATGTCAGCGAGAAAAGCTTGCGTCGTGCGGGCTTAGATTATCGCCAACTTACCCATATGCATGTCTGGCCAAATTTACAGGCTTGTTTTGACAGCATTCAGCCGCTGCGTTGGTTTGCTATTTCAACGCGCGGTATGCAGCGCTATGACACGGTGCAGTATCAGCCGGGCGATACCTTCGTCTTTGGTCCGGAAACGCGCGGGTTACCGCAAGCATTGATTGATGACTGTCCAGAAGCGCATCGTCTGCGTATTCCCATGTTGCCGGGTAATCGTAGTTTGAATTTGTCTAATTCAGTGGCCGTGTTGGTGTATGAGGCTTGGCGACAGCATGGCTTTGTCGATGGTCGGTGAAGAAAAGCTTTAAGGGCTTAGATTCAGAGCGGCTAATTCTTTGTCAGTTAAATTACGCCATTGACCTGTTTTTAGAGCACCTAAATGAATATGCATGATACGGATGCGCTGTAGTCGACGTACACGATAATCAAAAGCGGCGCACATGCGACGAATTTGGCGATTTAAACCTTGCGTCAAGATAATGCTGAAGCAGCGCGGATTAATACGTTTAACTACGCACGGTTTGGTGGTGACGCCGAGAATACGTACGCCACTGGCCATACCATTTAGGAATGCATCGGTAATAGGGCGGTCGACGGTCACGAAATATTCTTTCTCATGCGCATTTTCAACGCGCAGAATTTCATTAACGATATCGCCGTCATTGGTTAGCAGAATCAGTCCTTCTGAGTCCTTATCCAATCGTCCGATGGGAAAAATGCGTTCCGAGTGACCGACAAAGTCGACAATGTTGTCTTTGATGTGCGGCTCGCTAGTACAGGTGATGCCCACGGGTTTATTCAGCGCGATATAGATGCGCGTTTTCTTCTGACCTATCGGCTGAGCGTCAATACACACGGCATCACCGTCGGCGACTTGGCTGCCTAAAGTGGCAATGTTTCCATTAATAGTAATGCGACCCGCGGCAATCCATTGATCGGCTTCACGGCGCGAGCAGATGCCGGTTTCGCTGATGTATTTATTAATCCGCATAAATTGCCGTGCTTACCCGCCGGCTTTTTTCACGGTATAGCCGAGTTTGCTTAATTCAGCGACGAGGGTATCACGGTGCTCGCCTTGAATCTCAATAGTGCCTTCCTTGCAGGTGCCGCCGGTGCCGCAGCGTTTTTTCAATTGCGTACACAGCTTCTCTAGTTCAGCGGGCGCCAGCGCCAGTCCCGTAATGACATTAACGCTCTTGCCGCCACGGCCTTTGGTTTCACGACTGATGCGCACAATGCCATCGCCTTTTGCGCTGGGCTTTTGTTGTTTGCAGATACAGTGAATAATCGGCTGACTGCATTGAGGGCACAGCCGTCCGCTGTCGGTGGAGTACACCAGTGAGCTACTGCTTTTGGGGTTTGTCTTAGACATAACCAATAGTGTGGCAAGAACAACGGACAAGAACAAATTTGAATTAATGGTGGGAGATTAAATGATGAGCGAACCACGTTTTACACCTTACATAGCTTCCGAAACACGCTTACCTGAATTTACGTGGCGCGCTGTATTGGTGGGTACGGTGCTGGGCATGATCTTTGGCTCCTCATCGTTGTATTTGGTGCTTAAGGTGGGCTTGACGGTCAGTGCTTCGATTCCGGTGGCGGTGATTTCTTTGACCTTGTTCCGCGTGCTGTCACGTATGGGTGGTCGTGATGCCAGCATTCTTGAGAATAATATTGCGCAGACCGCCGGTTCTGCAGGCGAATCTATTGCCTTTGGTGTCGGCGTTACTATGCCAGCGATTTTGATTCTTGGTTTTGAATTGGAATTAACCCGCGTGATGTTGGTGGCGGCGGTCGGTGCGCTACTTGGCATTCTATTGATGATTCCGCTACGCAAGACGCTCATTGTTCGTGAGCATGGAAAGTTGAAATATCCTGAAGGTACGGCCTGTGCAGAAGTATTAAAGGCAGGTGCTTCCGTTGAATCTCGTGCTTTTGCCTCGCCTGAGGCAAAAGCAGAAGAAGCGCGTGGTGCATTGCAGGGCTTAAGTGCTCGTACCATTTTTACAGGCTTTGGTATTGGGTTGATTTATAAAATCTGTATGTCTGCCTTTCGATTGTGGAAGGACGTGCCAGAAAAAATATTTGGTGCACCGCTGAATGGTGGTTCCATTGGTTGTGAAGCCTCTCCCGAATTGTTGGGCGTGGGTTACATCATTGGTCCGCGTATTGCGGGCGTGATGTGTGCTGGCGGTGTGCTGGCCTATCTTGTGCTGATTCCAATGATTAAGTTACTCGGCGCGGCTTCTGCGAGCATTATTCCCCCAGGCGCCATACCGATTAGTGAAATGAGTGCGGATGACATTCGCAGTGCTTATGTGCTTTACATCGGCGCAGGTGCTGTGGCGGCTGCAGGCATCATTAGCTTATTGCGTTCACTGCCCATGATTGTGGGTGGACTGCAGCGTGGACTTGGCAGCAGCACATCGTCAGCGCGCTCGGTGGCAGGGCAGGTGCCACGTACCGAGCAAGATATTGCGATGAAGTATGTCTTGAGTGGTGCGCTGGTATTGCTACTCTGGATTGTGCTGGCCCCTTCGCTACATATGAATTTATTCGGTGCTATTTTGCTGCTGCTGTTTGGTTTTCTGTTTGTCACCGTCTCTGCACGTCTAACCGGTGAAATTGGCTCTACGTCCAATCCCATTTCCGGCATGACTATTGCCACGTTGTTACTGACTTGTTTGGTGTTTTTGCTGCTAGGTTGGACGGGCACTTCGTATTACGTGGCGGCCTTGTCGATCGGTGGCATTGTGTGTGTTGCGGCTTCTAATGGCGGCACCACATCGCAGGATCTTAAAACTGGCTTTCTATTAGGCGCCACGCCGCGCCTACAACAGTACGCCATCATCATTGGCAGTTTAATGTCGGTGCTCATTTTGGGGCCAATTTTGCTGAAGCTAAACGACACCGCGACGGTGTATGTACCGGCTGCACAAGTCGCGCCCATGGGGTTACACGCGCCGATGCATGAAGTGATGCAGCAGAGTGAATCACTGCGCGGTCCTCAGGCTAGTAGCGATCAAGCCAGTTATCGCATCTGGCATAAACGAGATGCGCAGGGCGCGCCTGCCGGTAAATATTTAGTCAATGAGCAGGGACAAGCGGTGTGGTTGGTTGATCCGGGTATTAATGGTCATTACACCACTCGGCCTGATGGTACGCAGGTGCGCAAGTTTGATGCACCCAAGGCAACACTGATGTCTTACATCATTCGCGGGGTGTTAGATCGTGAGTTACCGTGGGGCTTGATGCTGCTAGGCGTGATGCTGGCCCTTGCGGTGGAAATGTGCGGTGTGAATTCACTGAATTTTGCAGTCGGCGTCTATTTGCCCTTAGTCACTACCGTACCGGTGTTGCTCGGTGGGGTGCTGCGCTGGTGGGCAGATCGAGGACGACTGCGTGCAGCACAACAGCGCGGTGATGATGCAGCAACCATACAAGCCAATGCGGACCGTAGCTCAGGGGTATTAATGGCCTCGGGCTATATTGCAGGTGGGGCAATTGCGGGGATTTTTATCGCGCTGATGTCTGGCGTGTTTGTAAGCGCCGATACCGGTATCGGTGCGTGGGCGCAGGTTAATAATCCTTTTTACGCGGGGGACAATGCGGATGCACTGTCTATGATTCCTTTCTTAGGCTTGGCGCTGTTCCTGATGTGGGCAGGGCGCGAGCCTACTAAGACGTAGACGCTAGATGCGGCACATGCCGAAGGCGACCTACTTGTGGCGTTGAATGTGAGCACCTTGCACTGTTGAGTGTAGGGCTAACACATTCAAGTGAGGCTTAGCCTTCGTCGTTGGCCTGCAGTGATAGGAACAGGGCGACGCTAACTAGAAAAAGGATTGCGAAAACGATCATGATATTTACCTCTGCTTTAACTGTTTGGGCAGTGATATTTACTGCTTAGTAAATAACTGCTTGGGCAATAATATATTGCTGCCTAAGCATTAATGCAAGCCCATTTTCAGTTTTTTCTTCTGGCAGACGTCTTTTTGTAGGGTTTTGAGATAGAAGTAATGTCTCAAGCCATTGTTTTGTATGATTATTTATCAAATCGTTAAATAAATTTAAGACAGAGTTATGTGTTTTAGAGTCGGAGAAAATCAATGGCACTGTCGCCTGCTCACAGCGTTTCAAACAAAACTGCGCTACAAAACACAAGGCCTAGATACGTGGTCTGTAGGTTCTGGGCATACAGACGCACAAGAGTCATAACCAAACCGAGGGCTAGATCAATGCAAGAATACAGTCGCTTTTGCAGCGTATTAGAGATATAGAATCTGCCCAACATTATCTGAGAGTCAGCAGAATGAAATTTTTACGTACATCAGTACTGTTGATGAGTATCGCGCTTGCGGCCTGCGGTCAGCGCTCACAGCCTCAAGCGCCGATCAAGTCATCAACAACAACCAAGCCGCTTACTAGTGGTTTGCAACTCAGTCATATCGATGCAGCAGTGCGTCCACAAGACGATCTATATCGACATATTAATGGTAAGTGGCTCGATACCGTTGAAATTCCAGCTGACAAAGCCCGCTATGGAGCTTTCTACGAACTGGCCGATAGTGCTGAAGCGCAGTTACGCAGTATTGTTGAATCCCTACAAGGCGATGGCAAAGCGATCACCGATGCAGATGCCATTAAGGTGCGCGATTTTTATACCAGCTTCATGAATGAAGCGCAGCTAGATACTTTGGGACTACAGCCGCTGCAAGCAGAATTTGAATTGATTGATAAGTTAGATTCGAAGGCCGCAGTAACAGCCTATATGGCGCAGGCGGTACAGCGCGGTGTGGATATGGCGATCGTGCCGTTTGTGCATCAAGACAATCGAGACTCAACTAAGTATGCCGTTGATTTATATCAGTCGGGTCTGGGCTTGCCCGATCGTGATTACTATTTAAAAGATGGCGAGGGCGCAACATACAAAAAAATTCGTGAAGCGTATCGCAAACATATCGCTGAAATGTTTAACCTGACTTCATTGCCTGACAGTCAACGTGCTGCAGATTCAATACTGAAGCTCGAAACTGCGTTAGCCAAAGTTCAGTGGGATAAGGTGACGAATCGTAACCCGATCAAGACCTATAACAAGTTCATGATCAATGAATTGCCCAAGCTGACTTCGGGGATTGAGTGGGCTGCATTACTGCAAGCTGCTGGCGTAAAAGAAAAGGTTGAATACCTACTCATTAGTCAACCCACTTATGTGTCGGCTTACGCGCGACTCTTGAATAAAGAGCCTATAGAGACTTGGAAGTTGTATTTGAAATGGAAGTGGCTCACTGCTTATGCGCCGTATTTATCTAAGCCCTTTGTGGATGCCAACTTTGCATTCACTGGCACGGTGCTGCGAGATATTCCACAAGACAGGCCACGATGGAAGCGTGGATTGGCAGTGGTTGAGTCAGGTATTGGCGAAGCATTAGGTAAGCTGTACGTGGCCAAATATTTTCCTGCCGAAAGCAAACAGCGTATGCGGACCCTGGTCGATAATTTGATGACGGCTTATCGGCAATCCATTGATACTCTCGACTGGATGAGTGATGACACTAAACGAGCTGCGCAAGACAAGTTAAGTAAATTCACGGTAAAGATTGGCTACCCAGATCAGTGGCGTGATTATTCCAGTTTACAGATTAAGGCCGATGATTTGGTCGGTAACGTGATGCGCGCTCAACAATTTGAGTATCAGCGCAATATCAATAAATTGGGTCAGCCGATTGATCGTAATGAATGGGGCATGACACCACAAACGGTTAATGCTTATTACAATCCGGAATTAAATGAAATTGTATTTCCGGCTGCCATCTTACAAGCGCCATTCTTTAACGTGCTTGCAGATGATGCTGTTAACTATGGCGGTATTGGGGCAGTGATTGGTCACGAAATCAGTCATGGCTTTGATGATCAGGGCAGTCAGTACGATGGCGATGGTAATTTGCGCGATTGGTGGACCAAGCAAGATCATGAAAAGTTTGCCAGCAAAACTAAAGCATTGATTAAGCAATATGCGAGCTATGAGCCAGTGAAGGGCTATCGCATTAATGGTGAATTAACTTTGGGCGAGAACATTGCAGATAACTCTGGATTGGCGATTGCTTATAAAGCCTATCAACTGTCACTTAAGGATCAACCCGCGCCCGTGTTGGATGGCTTAACTGGCCAACAACGTTTTTATGGCGGTTGGGCACAGGTTTGGCGGAGTCAGTCGCGCGAAAAAGAGTCGATTCGTTTATTGACTGTTGATCCGCATTCACCTGCCGCTTATCGCGCATGGGGCGCTACAGTGAATCAAGATTCTTTCTATGCGGCTTTTGATGTGAAGCCAACTGACAAGATGTATCTTGCGTCAGAGCAGCGTGTAACGATCTGGTAACCCAGCACTAGGCTAATGAGTGCCAGAATTAGAAGGCGAATGTGTTGACCGACTTTCGCGTCGAATCACGCTGACTAACTGCAAGATAAATGCACTGATGATGCCAAGTAATAGCACCATCAGTGCAGCCAGCCAAGGATAGAATCGATAGGCTTCGACGACACCCCAAATCACGCCAATAGGTGTCGTCGTCAGTAATAAAGGTTTAGCAATTTTCAAACGGTGGTGCTGCTGTTGGAGTGGTTAGCTGTTTTTCTGAGGCAGCATGCGCTTCATCACATCATCTTTTTCAATGTAGTGATGATATAGACCTGCAAAGGCATGTACGGCAATCACGACCCAGAAAATATAAGGTCCAGCAATACGATAGTGGAAGTCATCAAAAGCAACTTCAAATTGCTCATAAGGCATATCGAACAAACTCATCAGCCAAATGCCAATGCCTGTGTCTTTGAAAGGTGTAACTTTGAACAGCACATAGTCAACGCCATTGCTATTGCCAATATAGCCCGATAAAGGCATGGCAAATAGAAAGAAGTAGAGCAGGAAGTGGCTGAGATGTGAGGCGCCAATTTGCCATTTGGGCATGCTGGCAGGTAACTTTGGGCTGGGGTTAGTGAGCCGCCAATACAGACGCAGAATCACGAAGATTAATACGCTAAAGCCAATACCTTTGTGATAACGCAGAAAAATACCGCGCATGGGGCCTTTGCCATCGTGCACCCATTCTAAATACAGGATGCTGAAATAGGAGGCGAGAATCCATAGTGCGGTCAGCCAGTGCAACCACTTTGCAACGCTGCCATAAGTATTCTGGGTGTTCTTAATCATGGTCTGTCCTAGTGAGTCTAGTTATTGGGATCAGCAGGCGAATACTAATGACACGCTAGGTCATACGGCAAGCGTGAGGGCAGTCTTTTTGTAGTTGATTTGCGCCGTGACTTAATTTTGATTTTTATCAGGATGCGCTGAAGCAGAGCACGATGCAGCCCATCGTGCTCTGTAGTAGAAAGATTAATCTTCGATCAGGAAGCTGCGCAGTTGCTCACTACGTGAGGGATGACGTAGTTTGCGCAAGGCCTTGGCTTCAATCTGACGGATACGCTCACGGGTGACATCGAATTGTTTACCAACTTCTTCCAAAGTGTGGTCGGTATTCATATCGATACCAAAGCGCATGCGTAACACTTTCGCTTCACGTGGCGTGAGACCGGCAAGTACTGAGTGTGTGGTCTCGCGCAAAGATTCCATCGTGGCTGCGTCTACGGGTGAATCCACTGTGGTGTCTTCAATAAAGTCACCCAAGTGTGAATCTTCATCATCACCAATCGGTGTTTCCATCGAGATAGGTTCTTTAGCAATCTTCAGTACCTTGCGAACTTTGTCCTCAGGCATTTCCATGCGTATGGCCAGTTCATCCGGTGTAGGCTCACGACCCATTTCCTGCAGCATTTGTCGTGAAATACGATTGAGCTTATTGATGGTTTCAATCATATGCACTGGAATACGAATGGTACGTGCCTGATCAGCAATTGAGCGCGTAATAGCCTGACGAATCCACCAAGTGGCATAGGTCGAGAATTTATAACCACGGCGATATTCAAACTTATCAACCGCCTTCATCAGACCAATGTTGCCTTCTTGAATCAGGTCAAGGAATTGCAAGCCACGGTTGGTGTACTTCTTGGCAATCGAAATCACCAGACGTAAGTTAGCTTCCACCATTTCTTTCTTGGCGCGGCGAGCTTTGGCTTCGCCTACGGCAATCTCGCGATTGATCTCTTTAGTCATCGCAATGCTTAGTTGCACAACGCCTTCAAGTTCAATCAACTTCTTTTGTTGCGCCTCAATCTCCTCGCGGTTCTTGGCTAATGCAGCCGAATGTTTACGTTTGGCGCGAATGTGTTTATCAAGCCATGTCAGATTCGTTTCATTGCTTGGGAAGGATGAAATGAAGTCTTTACGAGGCATGCCAGCATCGCGGACGCACAGTAGCATTACTTTCTTTTCGATGTTACGAATCTGATTCAGCGACTCACGAATTTGCTCGATCAGCATGTCGAACATTTTCGGTGCTAGTTTCAGTTCCATAAACTCATCGGCCAACTTTTGTCGCTGTTTAATGACTTTAGGATCGTTAGCGCCTTTATCATTAATGGCCTTCTGCACCTGCATGTAAAGCTTGCCAATAGAGGCAAAACGTTTTGCGGCTTCTTCAGGATCTGGGCCAGTATCAATGGCTTCTTCCTCTTCGCCTTCGCCGGCGGGTGCCTCTTCATCAAGTTCCAATTCTTCTTCAGCAGCTTTGGCGGCTTCAGCCAGTTTTGGATTGATGGGCGAGGCAATTTCATCGGGTGCATTCGGATCAATGAAACCAACGATAATGTCGACCAGACGTACGGTCTGTGTGGCCACGCCTGCATACTGATTCAGTAGCAGTGAATAGGTGGGCGGATACATCGACAGCGCAGTTTTCACTGCGGTTAGGCCTTCTTCAATGCGTTTGGCGATACGAATTTCGCCTTCGCGGGTCAGCAGTTCCACGGTGCCCATTTCGCGCATGTACATACGCACGGGGTCAGTGGTGCGACCGAATTCAGCATCTACCGTAGCCAGTGCAGCCGCTGCTTCTTCAGCCGCTTCTTCGTCGGCCACCACGGGTTCACTGAGCAGCAGTGCTTCGGCATCGGGTGCTTTTTCGTGCACCGCAATACCCATATCATTAATCATGTTGACGATATCTTCGATCTGTTCGGGATCGACGATTTCGCTTGGCAGGTGATCGTTTACTTCGGCGTAAGTTAGAAAGCCCTGTTCCTTGCCGCGGGCAATCAGTAGCTTCAATAAGGATTGACGCTCGTCCTCGACTGCCGGCGCAGGTTGTTGGATCGTCTCTTTCTTAAGATCTTTCTTAATATCTTTTTTGATATCTTTCTTGGCTGGCGGGGTCTTGCTCAAGGTCGGAATCCTCACGGATTTAGGCACTGCGGCGCGGGCGTAAAATGACCGCGCATTTTACGCAGAGTGGGGGTTGATAGCTAGGATGAATGTGGGGTGAGTCCGGGCTATTTGCAATGATTCATCAAGTAAAAAGTCCGTATCAGTTCACCGGGCTCGCCAGAGCTAAAAATACCCTAAGGACGATCAGCGTAATCCTTGTTGTTTGATCAGTTCGCGAAGCTCTTGTTTTTCTTCCTGGCTGAGGGCTCCTAGGTGAAAACGGCGCATCAATTCATCAAATTTTTCTTGAGGAAACTGATCGGCAATCAGCTTTTCACTGGATTTTTTAACCTCATCTAGAGCTATTTCTAGGGTTGCCGCAGGTGGTTCCTTTAATAAAAGCTTATCAATGTAGTGAAAATCGGGACGGTGCCGCCACCGTTCTAACAGGGCGGGAGTAGATAGCTGTGGTTCGTCCTGCAGCTCGCCGGCCAGTTGTACCAACAGGGTGATGCCCGGTTTGTCGACCTGCGCTAGGGCGTCCAATCGGTTCAGTGCCCGTGCGGCGGTCGGATAGTGCAGCAGGTTCTGGATGATCTGGCGCACCAGGCTGCCACGACCCGTGCTATCTAGAGGTGTACTGGTTGCGGCGCGACCAAGATTATTTTGGCTCGTGCCGCTTGGCGGAATCAGTTGGCGCAGCCGATCCACAGAAATCCCCAAGGCGTCGGCCAAAGGCTGATACAGCAAAGTTCGATAACTGTCATTGGAGATCACGCTCAGCAACCGCTTGGCTTCAGCGGTGAATTGGTCGCGCCCCTCGGTGTGGCGAAGGTCAAATCGTGTAGACAGTTCGCTGACCATGTATTCGGACAAGGGGGTGGCCTGCTGCACGCGTGCTTCGAATGCGGTTTGACCTTCTTCGCGCACTAATGAATCTGGGTCATGCTCCGTGGGGAGCAGCAAAAAGCGAATGACTTGGCCTTCGCCGATGACGGGCAGCGCCACTTCCATAGCTTTCCACGCAGCGGCACGTCCTGCGCGATCGCCATCAAAACAAAACACCACGGTATTGCAGGCACGAAATAGTCGTTTGAGATGATCGGGCGTGGTGGCCGTACCTAGCGTGGCCACTGCATAGGTGATGCCTGCTTGATGCAGACTGACCACATCCATGTAGCCTTCAACCACCATCAATTGTTTGAGTTGCCGCGTGGCTTGGCGCGCTTCATACAAGCCATACAACTCACGGCCTTTATGAAACAGCTCGGTTTCCGGTGAGTTCAAATACTTTGGCTCGCCTTGATCAATAATGCGCCCACCAAAGCCGATGGTGCGACCGCGCGCATCCCGAATCGGAAACATTACGCGATGGCGGAATCGATCGTAAAAGCCTTGTTTACTGTCACGTTCGATCAGCAGTCCGGTTTGTACTAATGCTTGCAGCGCGGCATCGTTTTGCCCGAGATGTTTGATCAAGCCATCCCACGCATCTGGGGAATAGCCAATGCCAAAACGTGCAGCAATCTCGCCCGTCAGCCCGCGGTTTTTTAAGTACTCAATGGCTGCGGGGCTATTGCGTAGTTGTTGACGGAAGTACTCGCCTGCCTGTTCGAGTAGGGTGTAGTGATCTTGGGTCGGTTTGTGTGTCGTTGGGGTGCTGGTGGTTTCGCGCGGTACTTCTAATCCTGCGCGCGCCGCCAATTCTTCGACCGCTTCGACAAAACTTAGATGGTCGTGATCCATCAAAAACCCCAATGCCGTACCGTGCGCGCCACAGCCAAAGCAGTGATAGAACTGTTTGTCGGGCACTACATTGAACGATGGGGTTTTTTCATTGTGAAATGGGCAGCATGCTTTGTACTCCTTGCCGGCCTTACGCAAAGTCAGCCGCGTGCCAATCACTTCGACAATGTCGATGCGACTGATCAGCTGGTCAATGAAGTATTGTGGAATGCGTCCGGACACGGGGTATGAACATCAAGCCTGTCGATAAGTAGTGCACAGTACCAGCAGGGTGGGGGACAGTGCAAAGCCAAGGCGCACGATAGGGGGGACAAATTACTCCTATCGATGTGTTAGTCTGATTCCATGAACGCCAGTGAGTTAATTTTTAGGAGTAACCCATGAAAGCCAATCTACTGTGTATTGCCATCGCGACTATATTCGTTTCCCTTTCCGCTCAGGCAGATGACCTAAATAATTTAGGCGCTCTCTCGCAAGATAAATTTCAGACCCTATCTAAAGATCTGACTGCCGCCCTCAGTTACAAAGCGGTTTCGCCCGCAGAACCTCTAGGGCTCACGGGCTTTGATATTGGGATTGAAGTGACAGGCACTTCCTTGAAAAGTGCAGATATTTGGAAGGATGTCACGGGCAGCAGTCTATCTACGTTGCCATTAGCCAAACTGCACGCACACAAAGGCCTGCCCTTTGGAATTGATCTAGGTGCTGTGTATTCCACTGCGCCCGGCAGCAATATCAAGCTGATGGGCGGTGAATTGCGTTACGCCATCGTAGAAGGAAATGTCGCGCTTCCAGCTGTTGCGGTTCGCGCAGCCATGACCAAGTTGTCAGGTGTAGATCAACTAGAATTTACTAGTAAGTCTGTTGAGTTATCCGTATCCAAGGGTTTTGCTATGGTTACCCCATATGTCGGTGTTGGCAAAGTATGGTCTACCAGTACACCACAGAGTACTGCTTCGATACCGCTAACACTAAAAGAAGAAAAAAATAATGCGACTAAGTTATTCGCTGGTGCCAATTTCAATCTAGGTCTTGTCAATCTGGCTGGCGAATTTGATAAGACTGGTGATAACAACAGTTACAGCGTAAAGGTTGGACTGCGTTTCTAGCTGAGGTAGAAGGAAATATTTTTTGAGGCGCTGAAATCTTAGTAACGTATTAAAAGGGATTGGGTGGACTTATGTTGTTTTTTTATAATCGTTACAGCACGCCATTTGGTACGAAAGCCATAACTAATGTTTTTCTTGCAATTTTATTGGGGTCCATTAGTTTGACGGCTTGCTCTGATAAAGGGTATCCAGAATCAGATGTATACACTTTGTATTCTACGGAGTTCCCAACGGGCTGGGGTAGGGTTCCAATAGCCACATTTGATGTGGCATCAATGCACGAGCTGAACCAGCCCATGTGCCAAGAGGCGGCTGATCTATATCAAGCGGATTTTGAAAAAAGTAAAATCCAGAATATTGGAGTCGATCCATGGAAAAACGCAAAGGCACGTCACTGGTGTGAAAAGGGAAGATACAAAAAATGAATAATCAGGTCCGATTTTTTATAAATTTAGGTGGGGATACAAATGATCAATCGAAGAACTTTTCTTGCCACTGGTGCCGCTATTGGTGTCACTCAATTACTGGGCTGCGCCACTACTCGCGACTCTGGTTGGGTGACCTTGGTGGATGGCGCCCAGATGAAAACCTTAGACGGCTGGACAGAGTTGGGCAAAGGCAATTGGAGCATAGTCGATGGCGCGTTGCAGGGTGTAGCGGGTCAAACAGGGTTTCTCGTCAGTAAAGACAGTTACACCGATTTTGAAATAAGAGCGGAATTCTGGGCCGATGAAGACTGTAACAGTGGATTGTTCTTGCGCTGCGAGGATAGAAATAATGTAGGCGCAGCTAATGCCTATGAAGTGAATGTGTATGACAAGCGCTCCGATCCTTCTTATGGCACGGGTGCGATTGTGAATGTGGCTAAGGTGCCGCAACCGATGCCTAGAGCTGCGAATCGATGGAATGTCTTTGAAGTATCAATGCGTGGCGATCACTTGATTGTGATCCTCAATGGTCAGAAGACTGTAGATGTACATGATGCGCTACACAAAAGCGGACCGTTGGCGCTGCAATCTGCCGGCGGCACGATTCGCTTTAAGTCAGTAAAAATTAGAACGATTTGAGAAAATTCACAGACAGTCCGTGTAATCTGTCTGTGAGTTTCTATCTAGCGCAGGCTTACGGGAATATAAGGCTGCGCATCAATCAATTCGATCATGCGTTTACGCATGGCTTGATCAGGGAGACGACCCATGCCCCCGCCAATGTTATCCAGCATATTCTTTGCCTGACTGGTTGAGGGCGTGACCGCAGTAATAGCGGGATGGCTGATCACATACTTAATAAAGAACTGCGCCCAAGTTTTAGCATCAAACTCACTGGCCCATTGTGGCAGTGCAACATTTGCCACGCGCTTAAATAAGCTAGTGCGACCAAAGGGTAGATAAGCCAGTACGCCAATCTTGCGCTCAATGGCTAGCGGTAATAGTTTTTCTTCAACATCACGATTATCAATCGCGTAATCAAGGCCCACAAAATCAATAGGCTCATTACGCATCATACTTTCAAGCAAAGCGTATTGTTCTGGGAAAGTGGTGGTAATGCCAATGTAACGAATGCGTTGCTGTGCTTTAAGTTCTTTTAGGATCGGAAGCTGCGTGGCTAAATCCCCCGTGTTGTGTATTTGAATCAGATCAATCTTCTCCACGCCCAAGCGCTTAAACGATTGCTCAACTTGTGCGCGTGCTGCTTTAGGGTCGGCCGATCCATTGCGAGTGGCAACATTGAGTTTGGTTGCCCAGAAAACTTTTTTATGAATTCCTAATTCTTGTGCAATTTTTCCGGCAGCTTCTTCGGCGCCACCATAAGCTGGTGCGGTATCAAACACGCGTCCACCATTTTCAAAGAAGGTGCGCATCACTTCTTTCAAATTGCTTAAATCTTCAGAGCGGGCAAATTGAGCAAAGGTGGCAGAGCTGCCTAAACCGATTACGGGAATTTTTTCTCCAGTGGAAGGAATGATGCGTTCGCCTAAAGTTTGTTGTGCGGCCCACAACCATTGCGGGCTGAGCGACATTGCAGCGCTAGCGCCCAGCGTAAGACCAAGACACTGACGGCGATTCATCATAAACAAGCTCCCAAAGAGTCATGCAGTAGGCTTTGGATGCTATGCGGCGAGCTATTTTTCAGTCAACGCAAAACGCGTGAATAAATGTGATCTTTGTTGTATCAGGATTAAGCGCAGTTTAAGTGAGGGCTGTCGATTGTATTTATTGCGCTGGGTAATACTTGCTATAAAAAGTTTTAAGCATGAAGGGCGGCAGAATGGTTGTGAGCGCAATGACAATCAGCAGTGCTGCATACAGTTCACCATCAAGAATGCCCTGTGTGAAACCTAGCTGCGCAAAAATTAATCCAACTTCGCCACGGGGAATCATGGCAAGCCCAATGGAGATTTGATTTGCACGTGAATCCTTGATGAAAAATCCGGCCGCGAATTTTCCTACGATAGCGCATAGCAACAGCGCTCCGGCTAGTGACCACACATGGCTTGAATTCCAATCGACTTCACGCAAGTTGAGCGAAATGCCAACCATCACAAAAAACAACGGCGTGAAGGTGTGAATTAACGGGCGCATTTGTTCTTCCAATCGATGTGCCAGTTTCGGGCTGGGTTTGAACAGCGTTGAATTTTTACTACCCCAGTTGAGGGTAAAGCCAAAATGTTGACTAAAGGCCAGGCCTGCAGCAAAGCCGCCCATGATTTCAGGTGCGTCCACCGCGTGCGCTAACCATGAGAAGAGCAATGTGACTGACAGCGCCATCGTCAGTAGTAAGCCAGGTGTTTGAGCGCGTTGATCAAGATGATCAATTAACACAGCGATCAACTTGCCACAGATAGGCGCGAGCAGCATGAACAGCACAATGTAAATACTGACTTCGCCCAGCGACTGCAGTGAGATGTGTTGTTCAATAGCGAACTGATATAAAAATGCCAGCGCTAAGACACCGAGGATGTCATCCAATACGGCAGCACCAATAATAATCTGCGCTTCGTCAGACTGACGCCGTCCCAAATCATTCAATACGCGCACAGTAATGCCGATGCTGGTGGCGGTTAGCGTGCCGCCGATGAACATGGCAGTCAGTTCAGGCAATTGAAAGTAGGCCGTGCTCACTGCATAACCTAGAACAAAGGGCAGAATGAATCCGATCAGAGCAACAACATAGGGCTTGATGCCGGAACTGGCTAAGCGATGGAGATTGGTGTCCATGCCCACTTCGAACAGCAACAAGATGATGCCGATTTCGGCCAGTAGCTTCATGCTGGCATCAGGCGTCACCCAGCCTAACAGCGAAGGGCCAATCAACAGGCCGGCGAGTAATTCACCAATGACTGCAGGCACACCAAAGCGCGCTACGGTTTCAGAAAGTACTCGTGCTGCAATCAGCGCAACGGCCAATAAAAGAAAAAACTCAGGCAGTGCCACGGTGAGGTGAAGATGATGTTAGCAACATGGCTTTGAAATATACGCCAATTTGACTCGAAGGAGTCATTTGAGCGTTGAACAGAGTGGCGACTGTTCTAAGGGCGTTTTTTGTATCAGAGTCGTTGCGCAGAGGTTACGTACACAACGACTCTTATAAGAAGCGACTAATTAAAAATCGCGGGCGAAAATCAATTTGAAGACAGTGTTGTCTGAAGCGTCGGTCAGGCCAAAGCCTAGCCCAGCTTGCAGCTCAAACGATTCGCCAGCGTAGTCCACTACGCCATACAGTTGATGCGTTTCGCTGTGTAAGTCATTGAGTGTACCAAGGCTGGCATATTCTTCGAGGGCGAATGCCCAGTTCTTTGACGCGTTATAGGCAACGCGTGTTGATGGAGAGAAGGCCAGTCCACCTAAGCCATCTTTATAGTTGGTGCCAAGGATGGGATTAAAAATCACATCGACTTTGCCCAAGTGCCAGCCAACAATTGGACGGAACTCAGAAGTGATTAAGTCATCGCTCCAGCTCTTGGCATTACGGCCTAATTCCATACCAAAGCCATAGAAGAATTTACGATCAGCGGCATTGGGTGTGGCAAACAATGTGCGCAGTTTGAAACCATTCATGCGCGCGCCACCGCCTTCGTTGATGGTGTACAGCGGCAGATACAAGCCTACTTCCCACCAGTTATTCACGCCATAGGCCCATTCAGTTACACCATTCAACGCATGATTTGCTGGGTAGGGTTCTGTCTTATCACCACTGATGGTGTAGTTATTGTGCCAAGTCAGATTAAACACGCCAGGGTCCGCAAGACCGCCGTCATACACCTGAATTTCATCCGCTGCCGCATGAGCGCCACTGATATAGGCAAGACTTAATGTCAGTGAAGCGGCAATAACTTGAAGCGTAAAACGTATGGGTTGCATGTGAATTGACCTGTGTTGGGGGAAGCAAGCTTGTGATTATCCTGTTATCGCAAGTGTCGTGAAGTAGCCTCAACAGAACTCAACAAAAAAGGCGCTGTGTAGCGCCTTGTGTAAAGAAATTTTACAGTAGCGGCATTAGCCGCCGAGTTTGGCTTTGATGGTGGCGCTCACGGCGCCCATGTCTGCGCGACCCGCGGCTTGCTGTTTAACAGCAGCGACCACTTTGCCCATGTCTTTGATGGATGTGGCGCCCGTGCTAGCAATTGCAGCAGCAATCACAGCTTCAAGTTCGGCAGGAGAGAGTTGTTCAGGCAGATACACCTGTAGTTGAGCAATTTCGCGAGCTTCTTTCTCAGCCAGATCTTCACGATTACCTGCGCGGAATTGCTCGATCGCTTCCTTACGAGATTTAATCATCTTTTCCAGCGCGGCCATAATCTGGACATCATCCAGCGTGATGCGTTCATCGACTTCACGCTGTTTAATGGCCGCTTGCAACATGCGAATGGTGCCAAGACGATCGGTGTCTTTGGCGCGCATGGCGGCCTTCATGTCTTCACTGATGCGTTCCTTGAGCGACATGATCTTAACTAGAAGTAATTAAGATGCGCGTGCCGCAGCAGGACGAGCCGCCGTCAGTGGGCGACCACGTGGGGCGCTTGATGGACGGTTAGAGCGCTTCATGTGGCGCTTTACAGCAGCCGCTTTTTTGCGTTTTCTTTCTTGAGTGGGTTTTTCATAAAATTCACGGCGACGTAGTTCAGTGAGCACACCTGCTTTTTCGCAGGCGCGCTTGAAACGGCGCAGGGCGGCATCGAAATATTCGTTCTCTCGAACGCGAACGCTAGGCATCGCAACCTCGAACTAAAAAAGACCAGTTCTTACCGGTCTATGGGGTCAAAAGAGCGCGGCAGTTTAATGAGACCCGCGCGGAAAAGCAAAGGCAGGTATGCTCCGCGGATTACTTTGGGTAGAAACAGCGCATGCGGGTACTGGCAATCGAGACTTCCTGTGACGAAACGGCCGTGGCGGTCTATGACAGCCAGCGGGGCCTTTTGGCGCATCAGGTTCATAGTCAGGTGGCCTTGCATGCCGCTTTTGGCGGGGTGGTGCCGGAACTGGCCTCGCGCGATCATGTCAGCAAACTGCTGCCCCTCATCGAGTCGACGCTGAACGAGACGGGTACTCCCCAAGATGAACTAGACGGCGTGGCCTATACCGCCGGTCCCGGACTGATCGGCGCATTGCTGGTGGGTGCAGCCGTGGCGCGCAGTTACGCCTTTGCCCGTGGCCTGCCGGCGCTAGGGGTGCATCATTTAGAAGGGCATTTGCTGGCGCCAATGCTCGAAGACGACCCGCCGAAGTATCCGTTTGTGGCGCTACTGGTTTCAGGCGGGCATACCCTATTGGCGCAGGTGGAGGGCTTGGGGCGCTACCAAATTGTGGGCTCTACCTTAGATGATGCTGCCGGTGAGGCGTTTGATAAAACCGCCAAAGCTATGGGTTTGCCCTATCCGGGCGGGCCGGCGTTAGCCGCAATGGCAGAAACGGGACGACCCGATCGATTCGACTTTCCCCGACCCATGCTCGACCGTCCCGGATTGGATTTCAGTTTTAGTGGCTTGAAAACGGCGGTGGTCACGACATTGCGCCAGTTGCAGCAAGAGGGCGCGCCGCTAGATGAGCAAACGCGTGCCGATGTGGCCAGTTCATTTCAGGAGGCGGTGGTGGAAACCTTGGCGGCCAAATGTATGCGCGCGCTGAAGCACACCGGTGCAAAAACTTTAGTCGTGGCCGGTGGCGTGGGCGCTAATCGCGCCTTGCGCGCGCGCTTGTTATCTATTGGTCAGCGGCATGGCGTTACAGTGCGTTATCCACGGCTGGAGTTTTGTACTGATAATGCCGCGATGATTGCGTATGTGGGCTGTCAGCGATTGATGGCGGGTGAGTGCGATGAGTTAAATATTCGTGCGGTGGCGCGTTGGCCCATCGATAGCCTGCTGGCGCCGTAGTGGTGTGGCAACGATTTAGAAGGTGTTGAGTAAATTTACATGGCGATGAATGACAAAATTTTCCTGACGGGTCTGCGTACCGAATGCATCGTCGGTATTTGGGATTGGGAGCGCAAGGTCAAGCAAACGGTAGTGGTGGACTTAGAAATGAGCTTCGATATTCGTAAGGCTGCCGCCAGCGACAACATCAAAGACACTCTAGATTACAAAGCTGTCAGTAAGCGATTGCTCGATTTTATCGGTAATTCGCAATATCAATTGGTAGAAGCCTTGACCGAAAATATCGCACGGGTTGTAATAACGGAGTTTTCTGTGCCTTGGGTGCGTGTTCGGTTGAACAAACAAGGTGCAATACGCAACTCGCGGGATGTAGGGATATCTGTTGAGCGATCCGCTGAAGATTACCTATAACTGTACGAGATAAATAATGATAGATGTCTACGTTTCGGCCGGTAGCAATATCGAGCCTAAGCAAAACTTGCGCACTGCAATTAATGCCATTAAACGTCGCTTGGGCGATGTGCAGTTGTCGCGCGCGTATCGAAATAAGGCTGCCGGTTTCGACGGGCCAGAATTCATTAATTTGGTGATTGGTTTTAAAGCTGAATTAACGCTGACCGAAGTGTTATCGGTGTTACAAGCGATTGAAAACTTATGTGGTCGTCCGCGCAAAGCACCTAAGTTTGAGCCGCGCACACTGGATTTAGATTTATTGCTCTATGGCGATATGGTGTGCGCGACGCATGCGATTACGTTACCGCGTCCTGATCTTATCAAGCGCGCTTATATGCTGGGTCCATTGGCCGAGATTGCCCCTGATGTCGTGCATCCAACATTGCACAAAACCATTGGGCAGTTGTGGAGTGAGTTTGATCAGACCGCGCATCCGCTGACGCTGGTTGATCTGTAAATCTTATTTCCAGTCTAGCTACCAGCCAATGCTTCGGCCGCCATCAACGGCCAGAATTTGACCGGTGACATAAGGCGCGTCTTTAGCAAAGTACAACGCCGCAAGCGCAATGTCTTGCGGCGAGCCTTGGCGCTTTAACGCGGTCTTACTAATAATTTCTTGTTGTAACCCAACATCCATTGGCTGTTCTGGCCAGAGCACGGGGCCGGGGGCGATGCCATTAACGCGAATGTCAGGACCTAGCTCGCGCGCTAAAGATTTAGTCAAAGTGATCAATCCGGCTTTAGCCAAGCAATACACCGTGTAGTTGGGCAGCGGGCGTTGTGCATGAATGTCGACCATATTCAGGATCAAGCCTTGCGTAGCACGCAAATGTGGCATAGCCGCTTGTGCAAGAAATAGCGGTGCTTTCAAATTGCTGGCAAATAGGTCATCCCATTGTTCTTCGTTAATTGACCCCATGGGCGTGGGATAAAAGCTAGACGCGTTGTTAATCAGGATATCTAAGCGCGAAAAGTGCTTTATCGTCGTATCAATCAGGTGCGGCAGTGCTTGAGTGTCGAGTAAGTTACAGTGCACGGCGATAGCTGAATTAGTACGGTGCGCATTTAATTCTGCAACAAGTGTTTCAGCGGCGGTCTGTGAACTGCGATAATGAATAACCAATTGTGCACCCTGCTCATGTAGGGCATGAGCAATGGCATTGCCGAGGCGTTTAGCGCCGCCGGTAATCAGTACAACTTTTCCAGCCAGCGAAGGTGTAGGGGCGATATTACTCATGACTCATTTGATGCTAAGGCAATGACCCACAAAACAGTATGCAACACACCTTAGCATCACCACGCTACGAATTAACAGAGTCTCTTACTGCTGAAGAGCAGGCGCATAGTGCGCGTTTGTTGCAGGTCATTCACACGGCCATTCAAGAGGCCGGCGGCTGGCTGGATTTTCAATCCTTTATGAATTTAGCGTTGTATGCGCCGGGGTTGGGCTATTACAGCGCCGGCGCGCATAAGTTGGGCGCGGGTGGCGATTTCACTACAGCGCCAGAAATTTCTCCCTTATTTAGTCGTTGTGTGGCACTGCAATGCATTGAGGTATTGCGTCAATTACCACAAGGCAGTGTACTTGAGTTGGGCGCGGGCTCTGGCGTCATGGCTGTTGAAATGCTGCACGAGTTTGAACGTATGGGCTGTCTACCTGAGCGTTATTACATTCTTGAGGTCAGCGCCGATTTGCGTGCGCGCCAGCAAGCGCTGATTCAACAGCAAGCACCGCAGCATGTTGAGCGAGTGCAGTGGCTATCTTCCTTGCCAAAAAATTTTGTGGGTGTGATTGTTGCTAATGAAGTGTTGGATGCCTTACCGGTGCAACGTTTTTGTGTGCAGCGCGGCAGCGTGCAGGGGTTAGGTGTTGCCCACAGTGAGGCAGGCTTGCGTTGGCAGTCGCGTAGTGCAGATACAACATTAACTGCAGGAGTAGAGCAGATTGACCCAGCTCTACGAGCCGCGTGGCCAGAAGGTTATTGCAGTGAAGTAAATATGCAACTACCCGCGTGGATAAGCGCCTTGGCCGAGTGCATGCAACAGGGCGTCGTGTTGTTTATCGATTACGGCTTTTCTCAGTCGCAGTATTACAGTGCCGAACGTACGCGCGGTACGCTCAGTTGTTTTTTTCGTCAGCGCATGCACGACGATCCTTTGATGAATGTCGGTTTACAAGATATTACTGCGTGGGTGGATTTCACCGCAGTGGCTAGTGCAGGTCTTGCTGCAGGGCTGACCTTAGAAGGCTTTGCTACGCAGGCGCATTTTTTGTTGGGGTGTGGTTTAGATCGATTGTTGGCGGATATGAGTGAACAACCCGATGCGGTGCGCTGGTCGCTGTCTCAACAAGTGCAAAAACTCACGCTACCCAGTGAGATGGGTGAAAGCTTCAAGGCCATGGCGTTTTCTAAAGATTGCGAAGTGCAATTAAGTGGCTTTATGTTCCGCGATTTGCGTGATCGGCTGTAATTACGCCTCATTCGTTGGGTGTGGATAGTTCGATTTGAATTGATCTAAGGCAGTAATGCGCTGCTGGCGTAAAGTGTCCGCAATTTGCGTGATCGGCTGTAATCATGCCTCATTCGTTGGGTGCGGGTAGTTCGATTTGAATTGATCTAAGGCAGCAATGCGCTGCTGACGCAAAGTGTCCGCAATTTGTGCGCCACTATGTTTTTCTATCATTGCGGCATCGGGTTTGATGTCGGCCACAATGCTGCGTGCCTGTGAGAGGAATTGAGCTTGCGGATAGTCGCGGTTTTCAAATCCGGTACGACCGCGCGAATCTGCTTCACAGGCCTTTAGGAATTGTTCAAAACGCTGCGGGCGTCGTAGTGAATCAAGTTGCTCAAGGAAATTCAGCAGGGTGCTGGTGCGCATCTCAAACACGGTATGTAATTTGCCATGATGCTCAGCACACATCACAGCAAGCTCGCGATATTCATTGGGTACGCGCCAGCGTTCGCATACCGCTTTGACCAGCGGCACGCCACGTGCTTCATGGCCAATATGCCGCGGCCATTCAGCTTTGGGTGTGGTGCCTTTGCCAAGATCATGCATCAGCGCACCAAAGCGCATGACTGGATCGCTGCTGATGCGCGCCGCCTGTGTCATGACCATCAGCATATGCACACCCGTATCAATTTCTGGATGCCAGCGTTCAGGTTGAGGCACACCAAAGAGCGCATCAACCTCAGGCAAAATGATTTTTAGCGCACCGCATTCACGCAGTACTTGCAGATATACCTGTGGTGCGTCGCTGCTCAGCGACAGTTGTGTTTCGCGCCACACGCGCTCGGGCGTTAATGTGCTGAGTTCGCCGCTGGCGCTAATCTCACGCATCAGCGCAATGGTTTCTTTGGCAACACTAAATCCCATTGAAGCAAAGCGTGCCGCAAAGCGCGCCACGCGCAGCACGCGCAGTGGATCTTCGACAAATGCCGATGAGACATGGCGCAGTACTTTGGTATCTAAATCCTTGCGGCCACCGTAGGGATCAATGAGTGTGCCAGTAGCCAGATCTTCAGCGATGGCGTTGATGGTCAAATCACGCCGCAATAAATCCTGTTCCAGCGTGACATCGGGTGAAAAGCGCGTATCGAATCCGTAATAGCCGGTGCCGGTTTTGCGTTCAGTACGCGCCAGCGCATATTCCTCATGTGTCTCTGGGTGCAAAAATACAGGAAAGTCTTTGCCAACCGTTTGATAGCCTTGTGCCAGTAATGCTTCAGGGGTGCCGCCCACTACTACCCAGTCCTGCTCTTGAGCAGGCAGGTTAAGCAGTTTGTCGCGTACTGCACCACCGACTAGGTAAGTCTTCATGCGCTTAATAGTAGCCCAGACCGCAGGCAGTGCATGTCGTTTATAAAAAAATGGCGCGTCATTTTACTGACGCGCCAAGGTTTTGCAGGAGGGGGATTTGAAACCTGCAAAAAACGGGAACGGTTAGCGGATCACCGCAAATAACGTGCGATTGCCGCGTTGAATCATCAAGGTGAAAGCATTCAAGTTTTTGGTGGCGTCTTGCAATTCTTTGATGCTGTTGACGCGCGTACGACCTACGGCCGTGATGACATCGTTACGTTGCAGGCCATTTTGAGCGGCGTTGCTGCCTTCGGTGACGCTGCTGACCAAGACGCCACCGCCGGTGTTATTGCTCAATTCAGCGCCGCGTAAGCCCTGATGTGTGCCGTTAGATTTGTTACCGTTATTGCCAGTGTCTGCGGCGACGGTGCTGTCTGCACCTTCAGCGATGGTAGCAGTTACTTTGCGTGGTTTGCCCTCACGCACTAGGCTGACTTCTACTTTCTCACCGACGCGCAGCACACCGATGGCGGCGCGCAATGCGGAACTGGTTTTAACCGGTTTACCGTTGATGCCAGTGATAATGTCGCCTGCTTTGATGCCGGCCTTTTCTGCGGCGGAGTTTTCAGAGACTTCTGAAACAAATGCGCCTTGTGTTTCAGTGGTGCCTTGGCTTGCTGCGATGTCTGCCGTGAGGTTGGTGATGCTCACGCCTAGCAAGCCGCGTTGCACTTTGCCGTATTTCACCAATTGATCCATCACAGCTTTTGCCATGTTGGAAGGCACCGCAAAGCCAATACCGATATTGCCGCCATTACCGGAAAAAATAGAGGAATTAATACCGACCAGTTGACCATTTAGATCAATCAGTGCACCGCCTGAATTGCCGGGGTTAATGGGCGCATCGGTTTGAATGAGATCTTCAAAGCTATCTTGGCTCATGCCAGTAGCGCGACCTAATGCGCTGATAATGCCGGAGGTGACGGTATGTTCAAGACCAAAGGGATTACCAATAGCAATGACGAAGTCACCGACTTGGACTTTGCTTGAATCAGCAATACCGATTTCAGTCAGGTTCGTGCCTTTCACTTGCAGCACTGCAATATCTGATTGTCTGTCAGTGCCTTTGACGGTGGCTTTTAATTCGCGATTGTCGAGTAGCGTTACGGTGATTTCTTTGGCGTTATCCACCACATGCGCATTAGTGAGAATGTAGCCTTGCTGTGCATCAATAATCACACCCGAGCCTGAGGCTTGGAACTGACGTTCTTGTTGCTGTTCAGGAAAGTCGAAAAAACGCCGAAAAAAAGGATCTTGCATCAACGGATTGACTTGTTGTTGCTGTGCGCCCTTAACGGAAATGCCCACCACCGCAGGTGAAGTACGTTTGATGATGGGCGCAAGTGAGGGTAGGGGTGCAGAACCAACCTGAGCGGGAAGTTGTGCCATGGCTAAGGTGCTGGTGACGAGCAACACGCTGGCCAGGCCGGCAAATACCTTAGGCATTAGGTTTGCGGAGCTGGAGTGACGGATTGTCATGATAAAACTGACCTCGTTCAGGTAAGAAAAACACGCAGGGTTTGCAATGGCGGTGATTCTAGGCACGAGAATTCATCAGTCGCCGCAGTGTTACGCACATTTAATTCTGAGAAGGGCGGCGGACTGAGTCTTGACCCCGTTCAGGGTGTGGAGAGTGCTGTGGATAAGTCGTGTATGAGCTGTGCAAAAAATTTGTTAGTGAAACACAATATATTGTGGTTGCCGTAAATCAGCCGAGCTGTCAATAAGAACATTTTTTCTAGGTAAATTCCTGCGTATAAACCCACAAGTCATTGTTTTAATTGTTATAAGTAACCTATATTTAGTCAAATACAAACTCTTGACGCACTTTGGCTTCGCATCATAGTCTAGCTCCCTGACACAACATCTTGTGTGTGGGACACGATGCCCTAATAAGCCATTAGAACAGGCATCGCACCAACAAGACCAAAGTCAGGGGAGCGCGCTCACGCCTGATTGCACGTGGGACGCGCGTTAGTGATTACAAGGCGGGCATTTTGCCCGGAGTGAAATGCCCGCCTTGGACCCTTATCGGGAACAAATTCGGAAAACTAATTTCAATGAAAACTGCCATTAAGTTGGAGCCTATGGACGTTAACACCATTCCGTTCCAAGACGCTTCGCTAGATATCTGGGACAAAAAGTATCGGTTAACTGCTAAAGATGGCACCGCTGTCGATCAATCTATGGACGATACTTATCGCCGCGTAGCGCGTGCGTTAGCCGATGTAGAGCAGCCTGAAGCCCGTGAGCAGTGGTATGAACAGTTTCTATGGGCGTTACGTAAAGGCTCCATTCCAGCTGGCCGTATCATGTCTAACGCAGGTTCGTTAGCGCACAAGCCAGCGACTTCAACGATTAATTGCACAGTGTCCGGCACTGTCACCGACTCAATGGATGACATCCTTAATAAAGTGCACGAAGCTGGTTTAACGCTCAAAGCTGGCTGCGGCATTGGTTATGAATTTTCCACGCTACGTCCCAAGGGCGCCTATGTGTCGGGTGCTGGCGCGCACACTTCAGGCCCACTGTCCTTTATGGATATCTACGACAAGATGTGTTTTACCGTCTCTTCTGCTGGCGGTCGTCGCGGTGCGCAAATGGGTACGTTTGATGTGGGTCATCCGGATGTGGTCGATTTTGTGCGTGCTAAGCGTGAGGCGGGGCGCTTGCGTCAGTTCAATCTGTCGCTGTTGATCACCGATGAATTCATGCAGGCCGTAAAAAATAATACCGATTGGCAGTTGGCCTTTCCGGTGTCGCTGAAAGAAGCCGATTCAGTTGATTTGAGCGACGCTTCAAAGTTTGTTTGGCGCGAGTGGCCTGTCACTCAAGGTTACATCACAAACGAATCAGGTTTGGTGTGTTGCCAGATTTTCAAGAGCATTCCCGCTAAGCGTTTGTGGGACATCATCATGACTTCCACCTACGATTTTGCCGAACCCGGCTTCGTGCTGATCGATAAGGTCAATGAAATGAACAACAACTGGTGGTGCGAGAACATTCGTGCGACCAATCCTTGTGGTGAGCAGCCGCTGCCGCCTTATGGGTCATGTCTGCTCGGTTCTGTTAACCTGACCAAGTTTGTGGTGGATCCATTTACCGATGAAGCCCGTTTTGATTGGGAAGAATTCCGTAAAGTGGTGAAGGTATTCACTCGCATGCTTGATAACGTAGTCGAAATCAACGGTCTGCCACTCGGTGGGCAGCGCGATGAAATTCTGCGTAAGCGTCGTCATGGTATGGGCTTCTTAGGCTTGGGTTCAGCTATCACCATGCTGTGCATGCAGTATGGCTCGAAGAAATCCGTAGCCTTCACGCAAAATGTCTCGCGTGAGTTAGCGCTTGCTGGTTGGGAAGCCGCTCTAGAGCTCGCACGTGAAAAAGGCCCAGCGCCGATCATGATGGAAGATTTTGAAGTGACTAAGGAAATGTTACGCAAGCGTCCTGAAATGGTTCGTGATGGCTGGCGTGTAGGTCAACAAATCAGTGGCCGTGTCTTGCATGCGCGCTATAGCCGCTACATGCAGCGCGTCGCTGAAGCGGCGCCTGAGTTGGTAGAAGAGCTGGCCGAGGTAGGTGCACGCTTCACGCATCATAGTTCTATTGCGCCCACTGGCACCATTTCTCTGTCGTTGGCCAACAATGCGTCTAATGGTATTGAGCCTTCATTCGCGCATCACTATTTCCGCAATGTGATTCGTGAAGGCAAAAAGACCAAAGAGAAAGTCGATGTGTTTTCGTTCGAATTGCTGGCCTATCGTGAAATGGTCAATCCGAATGCCATGCCGTTTTCGGAAAATGCCAACGAGAAATTGCCGGAATACTTCACCACCGCAGATGATGTGACGCCGAAACAACATGTGGATATTCAGGCGGCATCACAGTTGTGGGTGGATTCATCCATTTCCAAGACGGCCAACGTACCGACGGATTATAAGTATGAAGACTTCAAAGATATTTACTTGTACGCCTACGAGCAGGGCTTAAAAGGTTGCACTACCTTCCGCTTTAATCCAGAAGCCTTCCAAGGCGTGTTGGTGAAAGAGCAAGATCTGAAAAATACGACGTATGTGTTCACGCTCGAGGACGGCAGTGAAGTCAAGCTGCGCGGTGATGAAGAAGTGCAGTACGACGGCGAAACGCATACTGCGGCCAACTTGTTTGATGCATTGAAAGAAGGCTATTACGGCAAGTTCTAACCGCGCGCCCACAGGAAACTCACATGATTACTATTGAAAAAAAGATTTCTAAATACCGCGTAGAAAAACCTGAAGATGTCGCAGCGGCCAAAGCGGCGGCAGAAAAGGTGGCTGTTGCTGCCGTACCGCGTCAGGAAGATAACGTGATTTGGATGCACGAGAAGCTCGAACGTCCTGACATGCTGATTGGCTCGACGTATAAGATTAAGACGCCAGTGTCAGATCACGCCATGTACGTGACCATTAACGACATGATCCTGAATGAAGGTACGCCACACGAGCAGCGTCGTCCGTTTGAAATTTTCATTAACACCAAAAACCTCGACCACTTTCAGTGGATTGTGGCGTTAACGCGCATTATTTCTGCAGTGTTTCGTAAGGGTGGCGATGTCACCTTCTTGGTCGATGAAATGAAGGGTGTATTTGATCCGCGTGGCGGCTACTGGCAAGCAGGTGGTCGCTTCATGCCCTCCATTATTGCTGAGCTCGGTCATGTGATTGAGCGTCACTTGCAGTTCATTGGGCTACTAAAGAAAACCGAAATGGATGAGCATCGTAAAAAGCTCATCGAAGAGAAAAAGGCCGAATACGAAGCGCGTAACAAGCAAGAAGATGCCTTTGCTAAGAGCGTATTCCCTGAAGGTGCACAAATGTGCGCCAAGTGCAGCACCACGGCCGTCATCATGATGGATGGCTGCATGACTTGCCTGAACTGTGGCGACAGTAAATGCGGTTGATGTTTGGTTAATGCCGTAAGGCTTGGTTCTATTTGGAAAATTAACCAAGCCTTCTGTCGGTTGATGTTAATGCCTGCGGTAGATCTTAAAATCTGCCAAATCACTCTGTTATAGACGCTTGCCTTCAGCCCGTTCGCGCGTTTAACTGTACGCCTGAATTTAATCACTATTTCCCATTGAATTAATGTTCCGTATTTTTCTTCCACGCGTGCTCTTACTCAGTGTGCTGAGTTGGCTGATGCTGCCCTCGGCGTATGCCCAAGAGCATATTTTTGACCGTCCTGCTGCTATTGAGCCCGCTGTTGCGTTTTGGAAACGCATTTATACCGAGGTGGGTACCACCGGCGGACTAATTCATGACCATACTCGTTTGGATGTCATCTATGACGTCATCACGTTTCCAGACGGTACGCCAAGTGCGGTACGTAGTCGGCGCATTGAAGAGCGTAAGCAGTTTGTCATTGCCACGCTGCGCAAGTTGTCTGATGGTGTTACTGAATTGACGGAAGAAGAAGCGGCGATTCGTGCATGCTGGCCCGAAGAGACGACCCCAGCAGAATTTGGTGTTGCTGCCGATCGAGTGAGGTTTCAGCTCGGACAAGCCGATCGCTTCAAAGAAGGATTGATTCGTTCTGGCGCGTGGCGTGACACCATTAGAAATACGTTTAAGAATCTTGGCCTGCCAGAAGAACTAGCGGCCTTGCCGCATGTAGAGTCATCTTTTAATACTCACGCCTATTCCAAAGTGGGTGCCGCAGGCATGTGGCAATTTATGCGCACTACGGGGCAGCGTTTTTTGCGTATCGATAATGTCGTCGATGAACGTTTAGATCCTTACAAAGCGTCAGTGGCTGCGGCAAATTTTATGCAGCAAAATTTTTCTGTGGTACAAAGTTGGGCGTTGGCTGTGACGGCCTATAACCACGGTGCGGCGGGCATGTTGCGTGCTAAAGAGCAGCTCGGTACGGATGATATTGGCGAAATTATTCAGCGCTACGAAAGTAAGACCTTTGGCTTTGCCTCGCGAAATTTTTATGCTTGTTTTCTAGCGGCGCTGGAAATTGACTCACATCCCGAAAAATACTTTCCGGGTATTCGTCTGAATCCGCCGGACAGTAGCCAAGTGGTACCCGTAAAAACTTACACTTCATTGCCTGCGCTGGCTAAGTCGTTGCAAGTTGATACTACCGTGCTGAAGCAATTGAATCCTTCGCTAATGGCACCAGTGTGGACGGGCAGCAAGCGTATTCCTTCGGGCTTTGAGCTGCGGGTGCCGAGTACCGCCGATCCTTTCGAAGCGTTAAAAAATTTGCCTAGCGCTGCGGTGGCTGCCACGCAGGTACAGGATCAGAGTCACCGAGTGCGCCAAGGGGAAACGTTATCGGGTATTGCAGCAAAGTATGGTACGAGCACACAAACAATCGCCAAATTAAACGGCTTACGTCAGCCTTACCATGTCACGGTGGGTAAGGTGTTGAAGTTGCCGGGCGCGGTGATTGCTGCAGAAGCACTAACACCTGAGTTGGCACCGGCAGTGCGCCATACTGTGAAGGTGGGCGATAGTTTGTCCAAAATTGCTGAACGTTATTCAGTATCGCAAAGTGAGTTGATGGCTTTGAATTCACTGCGTAACGCCAATCAAGTGCGCCTCGGTCAGCAATTGTTGATTCGTGCGGCGGGTGTAGCTCCTGCCAATGCCAGTGAACCGGATGAGTTGCCTGTGACGGCTACGACAATTACGCGTGCCGAAACGGCCGAACCTAAAACAAACAGTGAGGCAGATGAGTTAGGACCCACTTTGTTGCCAGGTGTGCAAGCCGCGGCATCGGCCGATCCGGCCGATTATGCTGTGAGTGGCGAAAATACTATTCGTGTCGAAGCTGGGGAAAGTCTAAGTCACTATGCGGAATGGCTGAAGTCATCGCCAGCTATCTTGCGTAGCTTGAATAATCTCACTGCCAATGCGCCGGTGCAGTTGGGTAATCAATTAAAGCTCGATTTTTCGCATGAGACGGTCAAGGATTTTGAGTCGCGGCGCTTTGCGTTTCATCAACAAATACAACAAGCATTTTTCGCGCAATACCGCATTGTTGATAGCTATGTGTATGAAATGAAAAAAGGTGAGTCTATTTGGTTGATTACGCAGCGTGCCAACAATGTGCCGGTCTGGTTATTGCGTCAGTACAACCCAGGGGTTGAGTTAAATGCAGTTAAGCCTGGCACTAAGTTGGTGATCCCTAACGTTAAGCCTATTGAGGGATGATGCGAAGCCAAGCGTTATTGATGATTTGTGGCACGCTTTCTGGGTGTGTTGCCTTGCACACAGAGGGTGCCTCTTCTAACCGTGAGCATCTGGCGCGCGTCAGTGGCGATTATCGTATTCGTGCGGGTGCGCCTGTGAGTATTTATTTACGTAGCGTTGATGAGCACTTACTCAAATTTTGGCAGTCAGCCGCTGATGTTGAAGGCGGTGCTCATCGATTATTGGTGGATTGTATGGTCAGTGCGTCCAACCAGTTGTCTCGTCATGAGCTGAACGTAACATTAAATACTGCAGCGCATTACAAGCTGCGTGCCGAGGCGACGCCCCAGCAAGGCTGCACACAGGTGACGTTAGAAGCGATCGATTGAATTGGATCAATCTAACAATTAAATAATGAATACCCAGCCTTAAACATAATCATTTAAAAATTGAGAACTCATACGCGATTTCTGATGATCAAAAATCAAATGTGATCTAGTTCCTCCTGATGGCGCGTCTTCGCGCCTACGCTCGGACACACGGAGGATTGAATATGTCATCACAAGAACTTGATCAATTATCAGAAACCGGCGCATTTAGAGTGTGGCGAGGCAGTATGGGCGCTTCTACTGCGCGAAACTGGTTGAACCGTGCTCAGCCTGCCAATCCGCGACATGCGGCAATCACCAATAAGTTGGCTAACTTTCCAAATTATCGAAGTTGGGCTGAAAAGGTGAACACGGCATGGCACAAAGATGAGGATTAGAAATTTATCCATATAAGGTGTGCTCAGGTGCCACCTAGGGTAATCAAGCGATTTCTTGGTGCTTGAGTAGGCCCTTGAGGGCTTAGGTGGCTTCTCTGAGACATGATTGACGTGGGTTAGTTACTGCGCCTCAACGCGACTGGGCTGCGGTAGTTACAGTCTGAACTGCTGGTGATATCGGCTGCCCCCGGCCGAACTTGAAAAATAACAATCCGCCCCCACACAGGGAGCTCCCTTGAAGTATTGCTTGCACCCATGGCGAGGTATCGCCATGTCGGT
>CANGFV010000012.1 GCA_947453225.1 Pseudomonadota bacterium | reverse complement strand
TTGCGCTCTAAATCCAGCAGCATGATGTGCTCAGCGCGCTCTTTAGGATGCGCGTGCAATTCAGCAATTAATGACTGATCAATTTGCGTATCAGCATGTCGCGGCCGAGTACCGGCAATAGGACGAGTACTCACCCAACCATCACGCACTTCAATTAAGCGTTCAGGAGACGAACTAATCACATAATGATCAGGCTGTAATTTTGCCAGTCCTGCAAATGGCGAAGGATTGGTAGACTTAAGGCGTTTATACAAACTCGCCGCATCACCTTTCGTACGATGCGCCTGCCAGCCACGCGATAGATTCGCCTGATAAATATCGCCCTGGGCGATATGCGATTTGGCCACCACGACATCTTTAATAAAATGCTGTGGGTCATCTTCTTCAAAAGCACCAAGCTCTATATTTTTATAATTTATTGGAGCCGTACGGATTGCCTGAAGATCTAGTTTGAGTTGATCTAGCTTTACCTGACACTCAGCATTCGCTTCGCAAACAAAATCACTTTTCCCAGTGTTGCTGTCTCTAATAATTGCAGCGGGCACACGTACCGCCTGAGCGATGAGTTGATTATGTTCTGGATGCAATTGTGATTGAAGCTTGGGCTCAATTTGCCCAGCCAGTTCATAGCTGAGATATAAAAACCAGCCGCCGCTAAATTTATGGGGCTGCTGTATTTCAGCAATACGCTGCTGTTGCCACCACTGATCCAGTGCTACTAGAAAATCATCGGTAGCGGTACCTGACAATTCAGGCGGAGTAGACAACCCATGTTGCGCAACAAGATTAAGCTGAGACTGCGGAAACGCCAGCAACACGTCTTGATTATTGCCTTCTAAGCTACTGGCAGAAGATTCTAGTAAATAAGGATAGCGCTCAGGAAAAGCATGGTGAAGCGCAAGCAATTCATCGGTCGCGATATAACCTAACGACCAAGCCTCGGTTTCATTTTCTGTACGGCTGATGCCAGTGGAATTCACTAGATACTCACTGCGCAACGATGACTAAACGCTTCAACCTAGCTGAGAGCATCTCAGCTAGGCGTAGCGCTTAACTCAAGGTTTTGAAAATCAAACTGCCGTTAGTACCACCAAAACCGAAGGAATTAGATAGCGCGGCACGTAGCGGCATCTGACGAGAAGTATGCGGCACATAATCCAAATCACATTCAGGACTTGGATTATCTAGATTGATGGTGGCAGGCACAACCTGATCACGCAGTGCCAACACGGTAAAAATAGCTTCTACAACACCAGCCGCACCTAACAAATGTCCAGTGACTGATTTTGTTGAACTGATTGCAAGTTTCGCTGCTTGATCGCCGAAAGCACGCTTCATCGCCATAGTTTCAGCACGATCACCCAATTCGGTCGACGTGGCATGTGCATTCACGTATTGAATATCAGCTGGATTCATTCCGGCATCACGCAAGGCATTGGCCATCGCCAATCGCGCGCCTTCGCCATCTTCCGGTGGCGTGGTGATGTGGTGAGCATCACCACTCATACCAAAGCCAGCGAACTCAGCATAAATTCGTGCGCCACGCGCTTTGGCGTGCTCATACTCTTCCAACACAATGGCACCAGCACCATCAGACAATACAAACCCATCACGATCGCGATCCCATGGACGACTCGCGCGCGTTGGATCATCGTTACGCTGTGATAAGGCGCGCGCCTGACTGAACCCACCCAAGCCAAGTGGCGTGGTTGCCATTTCAGCACCGCCGGCAATCATGACATCGGCATCGCCGTACTGAATTAAACGAGCAGCAATACCCAATGCATGGGTGGAGGTCGTACACGCCGTGACGGTGGCGATATTCGGGCCTCTTAGGTTCAAATTAATGGACAGATGCCCCGAGATCATGTTGATGATGCTGCCAGGCACAAAAAATGGCGAAATACGCTTCGGGCTATTGTCAGCGCCCAAATATTTGCCGAAGTTATCTTCGATGGTATCCAAGCCGCCAATGCCGGCACCCATGGCCACACCGACTCGACTGGAATTTTGCTCATTGACTTCAAGCCCAGAGTCCTTGAAGGCCTGAATACCCGCCGCATAGCCGTAATGCATGAAGGGATCTATTTTGCGCAATTCTTTGGGCGCTAAATAATCCTCAGCATTAAAGTCCTTAACTGAGCCGCCAAAGCGCACGGGAAAAGCGCTGACATCAAATCGAGTAATCGGCCCAATACCGCTTTGACCTGCCAATACAGCGGCCCAGGCGGAATCAATGGTACTGCCGACAGGCGAAACGATGCCAAGGCCGGTAATGACAACACGTCTTTTGGACAAGCGCCACCTCGTTAATCAGAAAGAGAAATAACTGTGCGCCAGAGCGCGCGCCATCCGTGGCCGTATACGCTAATCGTCAATTAGGCCTTGCGGCGCTGACTGACGTAGTCGATTGCTTGCTGAACTGTTGTGATTTTTTCTGCGTCTTCGTCAGGAATTTCAGTCTCGAATTCCTCTTCAAGCGCCATAACCAACTCGACGGTGTCGAGAGAATCTGCGCCCAAATCGTCAACGAAAGAGGCACTGTTAGTGACTTCTTCTTCTTTTACGCCCAATTGTTCGGCGACGATTGCTTTAACTTGTTGCTCAATGCTGCTCATTATGTCTGAGTCCTCAGTGGTGAAACCAAGCGATCCTACCGCCTACAACAGGCCGGATCAGACCGCATGGGGCGCGTATTCTATGTGAACTTAAGCCCCTGTCCAATCATAAGTTAAACCAAAACATTAGCTTGACTGCATGAAACAGACAGGCTAGGCGGACAAGGCACTGTTTAACCCCATTAAATCATGTACATACCGCCATTTACATGCAGGGTTTCACCCGTAATGTAGCCAGCATGGGGAGACGCTAAAAACAACACCGCCTGAGCAATATCGTCCACACACCCCAATCGGCCGACGGGTACCTGCTCGGCGAGGCGCTGACGCTGCTCCTCAGAAAGCTGGGCAGTCATGTCGGTGGCAATAAAGCCCGGAGCCACCACGTTCACCGTAATGTTGCGCGAGCCCACTTCCCGAGCTAGCGATTTAGAGAAGCCAATAATGCCCGCCTTTGCCGCGGCGTAATTGGTCTGACCGGCATTTCCCATCACTCCGACCACGGAAGCAATCGTGATAATTCGCCCCTTGCGAGCCTTCATCATGCCGCGGAGCACGCCCTTAGAGAGTCTGAACACCGAACCTAAGTTGACGGCAAGCAACTCATCCCATTCTTCGTCTTTCATACGCATCAGCAAATTATCGCGAGTGATGCCTGCATTGTTGACTAGGATGCTTGGTGTCCCTTCTTGGGATTCGATGTCTTTGAGTAACTCAGTAATCGAGGCAGGATCACCAACATTCAGTACCGCGCCACGACCAGACAGCCCCAACTCACTGAAACGCTGAGTAATGGCTGCCGCACCCGCTTCACTCGTGGCCGTACCGATGACTTTGGCGCCTGAAGAAGCCAGCAACTGCGCGATGGCCTGACCGATACCACGCGATGCTCCCGTCACTAAAGCGATGTCACCACTTAAAGCCAAGTTGTTACTCATGATTACCCCTTTACCGAATTCAGCGCTTCAGCCAACGATGCAGAATCTTCGATGGCGAGCATGGCAATCTCTTTATTGCGGTCGATGCGCCGATTTAAACCGGTTAACACTTTACCAGGACCACACTCGATGAGAACATTCACACCTGTCTGCAAGATAGTTTTTACACAATCTGTCCAACGCACTGGCCCCACCAGTTGATCAAACAAAGCTTGGCGAATATCAGACGCAGCGGCATGAGTACGCATACCCACGGTATAAACGGCAGTTTCTGGAGTCTTAAATTCAACTTGCGATAATCGCTCGGCCAATTGGTTGGCCGCAGGACGCATTAACTCGGTATGTGAAGGCACGCTGACCGGCAAAATCAGTGCGCGTTTAGCACCTTTGGCTTTAAGCGCCTCAATAGCACGTTCTACAGCCGCTTTTTGACCTGCAATCACCACCTGACCAGGCGAATTAAAGTTGGCTGCCTGCACAATTTCACCCTGTGCAGCTTCAGCGCAGGCTGCTACAACATCTGCATCTTCAAGTCCAAGAATGGCAGCCATCGCACCCTGCCCAGAAGGCACAGCACCTTGCATGGCCTGACCGCGAAATTTCACCAGATCAACTGCGGTTTTGAAATCAAGCGAACCTGCACACACTAAAGCAGTGTATTCACCCAAGCTATGCCCAGCCATCGCAGCAGGTATAGCGCCGCCATGTTTTCTCCACACGCGCCACGTAGCAACGCCGGCAGTGAGCATTGCAGGTTGGGTGTTCTCGGTAACACCCAACTGATCTTCTGGCCCTTGCTGACACAACTGCCACAGGTCGTAACCCAACACAGAAGAGGCCTCAGCAAATGTATCGCGAACTAGAGATTCCTGTTCCGCTAATGCGGCCAACATACCTACAGACTGCGACCCCTGACCGGGAAATACCATTGCAAACGTCATTTAGTTATCAACCTCTACAGCAGAATCATTAAATTTAAACTTTGAAGATTATATCGAGATTAGCCTTAATACAGGCTGAGATTTCATTGCTTCTGGTTGAAATATGCAGACTTGAAGATGAGCAGCAAGCCTGAGAAAAGCCCACCTATTGCTCCATACAGATGAGCATTCACAATCACATTCAGTTCCCCTGAAAGCGGTAAGGCACCCTGCCACTGCTCCCAAGCCAACTTGCAAGTGAGCATGATTAACAATAGCGCAGCCAACCGGCGATTTTCAGTGCGCCACCAGAACAACGCCCCAGCCACCAAAACTCCATGCAAAACCCCTGACAGCCCGAGATACCACTGCAGGTATGGCATCCAATACAACAAGCCAAGGTCGATACACAGCGCCGAAATCAATCCTATTATCAGCCACTCTGCCACACGATAGGTATGACGAAAAAGCACTGAAATAATGATTAATCCAGAAAGATTTAGCCAAGTATGCTGCCAACTACCGTGCACCAAATGTCCGGTCACAAATCGCCAGAGTTCATGCCCCCGTAAAATCGCCCCACGCTCATATCTCAGCCACAAACGCAGGGGTTCGTCGCCCAGACTGAAAATCAGCAGCAATACACCCAACGTCAGTATTGGAAAATAGTAACGCAACCGCCAAAACTTAAATGTATTGTCACTCACACGAGCACCCTGTTTGTTATTATGGGACACTTACAAACATAGCCTGAACCCATGGAACATTACACTATGAAAGCCTCAACAGCCTATCGCCATTTTAGTCGCTCACAGCAGGGCTTCACCTTGATTGAAATCATGGTTGTCGTCGTGATTTTAGGCATCCTCGCCGCACTGGTCGCACCGCAAGTCATTCGACGAATTGATGACGCACAAGTTGCGAAAGTCAAACAAGATATTCGTGCCTACGAAACAGCCCTGAATCTATTTCGTCTAGATAACTTCAAATACCCAAGCTCTGACCAAGGACTGAAAGCCTTGGTGACCAACCCAGGCGATGCCTCCGTCCGAAATTGGAAGCCAGGCGGCTACATCGACAGCATTAAGCAAGATCCATGGGGTAACGAATATCACTATCAATACCCAGGTACGCACGGAAAAGAATATGACCTCTGGTCGTTGGGTGCAGACAATCAGGATGGCGGCGAAGGCGTGAACGCCGATATTGGCAACTGGGACGCAAATTAAATTAGCGCCCAGCTATTGATCTGGTTGATGGTTGACATCAACCAGATCAGTTATTCGCTAAGCCGATGTTTGCCACTCAAGGTCATACGCCAAAAAAGCCATTAAGCAGCGGCTCTGGCTTTACTCTCATTGAATTACTGGTGGTCATTGTCATCATCGGTATTATTTTGTCAGTAGCCACACTATCTATGGGCGTACTCGGCCGCGATAACGATATCGAAGATCAGGCAAAACGATTAAAAGCGGTGATTGAACAAGTCAAAGAAGAATCTGAATTACAAGGACGAGACATTGGTCTGTTAATCGAAAAAGATGGCTACCTATTCATGCGTTACGACCACACCGCCCAACACTGGCAACTCATGAATAACGACGATATGACCGACTATCGGCAACTTCCAGCAGGCTTACAAATGCGCTTGTGGCTTGAAGATAGAGAAATAGTTATTAACACACATCAAGAAAACCAAGAACTACTTGCAAGAACTTCCTCAAGTTCATCTAGTGCCCAAAGTACGGATACGCAGATAGGCTATCAACCCAATACCACCAGTAACACAAGTTCGTCTGCACTCAAAGAAGATGTCACACCACAAATCATGATTTTATCCAGTGGCGACATCTCACCGTTTGAATTGCGTATATCCAGAGATCAATCAGACTTTAGCTGGAGACTAGTTGGAGCAGACGACAGCACCCTGACCCTTGACTCGGGTAGCAACTTACAATGACTCCAGCACGCTACACCCATCAACGCGGTTTTACGCTGATCGAGGTATTGGCAGCATTAGTTATTGTCGGATTAGGCATGCTGGCTGTGATTGAAGCCATTAGCCAAACCATTAATAACGCTGACTACATTCGCCAAAAAACCATCGCTCACTGGGTGGCGATGAATAAGCTGACTGAATTTAGATTAAGCAATGCTGCTCCAAAAAACGGTGAATCAGATGCTTATATCAATATGGCGGGCAGCACTTGGCACTGGCGCATGACTATCAGTGAAACCGATGTGAAATCTATGCAGCGCATAGACATCCACGTTTCACCAAAAGATTCGGACAGCAATAGCATTGCTAGTGTCTATGGCTTTTATAGCACCGCTATGAATGTGAATGGCAATCGTATCGAGTGGGATACTGGCCCTGAGCGTCGTGGCGGTGGCGGCAGCGGATCATCATCAAGTGCCAGCGGCAACAACTACTCTAGCTCTAGTTCCAGCGCAAGCTCAGAAAACAATGACAATGGCGAAAATGGAGATGGAGGCTCAACATGAACAACCCCCGCTCCATATTACGCACTCGCGGCTTTACCTTACTTGAATTACTCATCTCCATCATTATTTTTTCCATTGTCGGCGTGATGGCTATGGGAGGATTTAATGAACTGGTGAAGCAGCGCGAACACACCTCTGAATCCATGCTCAGAATTCGTTCGATTCAACGCACGGTAACCAGCATCTCACGAGACTTAATGCAACTCGAGCCCCGCCCCGTACGTGATGCCACCTCAGCAACCTTGAAGCCCTCGATACAGATTAATGCTACAGGTTGCTTGCTGGAATTGACGCACTCTGGCTGGACAAACCCAGTAGGTCTGCCACGCTCGACGCTACAACGAGTCTGCTATCGCATTGAAGATAACAAACTCTATCGTGATTATTGGGTCACGCTCGATCGTAACTTAAGCAATGAGCCTCAACAGGTGGAACTGCTCGGCGAAGTAAGCTCAATGAGCTTCCGTTTCATGGATCTTAATCGTCAATGGCAAACCTCATGGCCTGCTAATACAGTCGGCGGTTCTGCAACTTCTGCAGCCAGACAATTACCGCTTGCAGTAGAAATTACCCTCAAACTCAATGACTGGGGTGAAATCGTGCGTCTCATTGAGATTGCCGCATGAGCTATTCCCACTTCCCAAAAAAGGAACGCGGCATTGCTTTGCTGATGGCAATTTTGATCGTGGTGCTGGCCACCATGCTGGCAGTGAGCGTGGGCACTGAGAGCTATATGGATCAACGTCGCACCTCAACCATTATGGCTTTAGACCAAGCCTACGCATTAGGCCTAGGCGCAGAAGCGCTTGCGGCAAACGTGCTTATCGAGGACAGCAAAGAATCAACTATAGACTCTGCAAAAGAAGATTGGGGCACGCCCATTAACTTGCCACTTGATGAGGGAACGGGTGACATCAAAGGTCGATTGGAAGACCTTCAGGGCCGATTTAATTTAAACAACTTACTCAAATTAGATGGCACCAAGAACGAAGCGGCTGTGAAACAGTTTGAACGACTTCTAGAAATTCTTGGGCTTGATCGCCGATGGGCAAACATCACCGTGGATTGGCTGGATGCCAATACCACAGCGGAACCTCCAGATGGCGCTGAAGACTCCGTCTACGCCGGACAATCGCCGCCATATCTAACCGCCAACATGGCCATCACCCGAACCTCTGAATTGATGTTTCAGGTGGGCATGACGAAGGCCATTTACGACAAACTAGAGCCCTTCGTAAGCGCCCTACCTGCCGGCACGGGCCTTAATGTATGTACCGCAGCAGCGGAAGTCTTGGACTCATTAGCGACCACACGCACCCAATTTGGCAACAACACAAACACATTCACAAGCAATCGCGCCAATGGCTGCTTCCCCAGACTCAGCGAAGTCAAGAACGACTTTAGGGGCGATCCAGATTTCGACAAACTTATCGCCACTTATCCTGATTATCTGGTCGAAACAACCAACTACTTTCGAGTGAATATCCTTGTCACTCTTGGCTCAACGGAACTTGCCATGTACAGTGTCATTAACAGATTCGGAAATGGTAACAACGCCAAAGTGCGAGTCATACAACGCAGCTTTGGCACGCCCTATTAGCCAACTATAGAACCAGCCATGTCAGAAATTTTAGTAATACGTTTGCTGAGCGCGGTCAATACAGTCACGCCCACCGAGACCGAGGCACAGTGGCTATTAGTAGATACGCACGGCGCACGCCTAGGTACAGCACTGCAAGGTCGCCTTGCGGAGGCCGCAATGCTTGCTCACGGCAGGAAAGTGATTGCCCTTGTGCCTGGCACCGAGACGCTTGCCCTTAATCCTGTACTACCCGCACTGAAAGGCAATACCAAACTCAGCCAAGTCGTCCCCTATGCCCTAGAGGATCAACTTGCCGTAGACATTGATGAACTGCACTTTGCGATTGGCAAACGCGGCAAAGCGCCAAGCACGCCAGTAGTGGTTGTCTCTCGTAACTTAATGAAGACTTGGATCTCGGCATTAACTGCAGCAGGCGCACAACCCGATGCACTGAACACCGATACCAGTCTGTTACCTATTACATCAGAAGGCATCACCATTTTAATTGATCAGGGTCGAGTCTCTGTCAAACAGGCAGACTCAACTGTAAATACATTAGATGTATCGCCATTAACAGAAGCCTTGTATCTACTCGTCCCCGCGACCGATCAATCAGTCACGGTATACATCACTGAAGCTGAATGCGAAGCAGAAAAAACTACAATTAATGCACTACAGGAACGCGCACCCAAACTTGCAATAAAACTGCTACCTGATGGTGTATTACCCTTACTTGCACTGCAGGCGACCCAACCTAGTGCAATTAATTTACTGCAGGGTGAATATACCCAACGTAAAAAAACGCAACGCAATTTTGGGGGCTGGAAAGTTGCAGCCAGCATCTTATTGGCCTTAATTGGCCTGCATTTATTCAGCAAAGGAATTGAGCTAAGACAACTAGGCAAACAAGAAGCCGAACTAGACAAGCAAATTCAAACTATTTATAGCCAAACCCTATCCGTTAATACCCCCGTAAAATCAGGCCAGGTTCGGACAGCATTTGAAACTCGCTGGCAACAATTACAAGAACTCAGAAAGCCCAATCACCTCATGAAAACCTTGGATGTGTTATCTAAGTCCACCAATGCCAAGGATGCGTTAAAGATTCAAGAGCTAAATTACAATCAAGGCACTGTGCAATTAAAAGTATTAGCGCCAAATGATCAGTCACTGGATTACATCCAACAACAAGCCAAAACCCAAGGCATCACCACCAATGTTGAGGACACAACACCGATCGATGACAAAATTGAAGGCCACATGACCTTCAAGTCATCAAGCGGCGTTTGATCATTTATCCAAAATTAAAAAACAACATAGCCATGCAATACAGTCAACTCAAAACCAAAATCAACTCACTAAAACCCCGCGAACGCTGGCTAGCGCTCACCTCAATACTTTTGCTGTCCGCAGGCGCCATCTATGGACTGGCCTTTTATCCGCTTTATAAAGCAATCAGCAATCGCACTGACCGTATCACTCAAAAGCAACAAGACATCGTTTGGCTAAGAACCATGGCAGGTCAATTAAGCGGACTAGGCAATGCTCAGTTTACCAACATCTCAAAAACCGAATCCCTAGTAAAACTGGTGGCTGACTCGGTTGCCGGTAGCAAATTAGCCTCTGCATTGACCGGACAAATTCCCAATGGCCAACAGGGCGTTAAAGCTCAGTTTGAAAATGCCAACTTTAATGACTTGATCATTTGGCTGGATCAACTTCAAAAAACCAAAGGCATTCAAATTCTGGATGCTTCAATCACTGAAACTCCGCAAGCCGGCCAAGTCAATGCCTCGATTTCCTTAACAAGATAGGTTCGTCGGTTGCTCTTTGGAATGGAGATCAAGAAATATCTTTGGTGGTCAATTGCCGCTCTACTTGGCTTTGCGACATTCTTCGCAATCAACATGCCTGCCAGCAGCGCACTCAAACTCCTTCAGCCCTATGGAATTACCGTCTCACAAAGCTCGGGGAGTCTCTGGCATGGCTACGCTAAAGGCCTGCGATCCAAAGACGTCAATATCGAGACTCTGGAATGGCAGATTCATCCCTTACCCCTACTGATCGGCCAATTATCATCTAACTTTAAAGCCCAGCTAAAAGATGGGGTTGTTATTGGAAATATCAGTCGTAGCCTTACCGGTCAGACAAAGATCCATGAATTAAAAGCCACTCTGCCCCTTGAAACAATCATCGGCGGCAGTGAAATGCTTAAAGGCTGGGATGGACTGCTACAGGCAGACATTAAGCAACTGACACTAAAAGATGACTGGCCTATTGCTATTGAGGGCACATTCGACTTGATTGATCTCACTGAACCTAAAGCAGCCAGCGCTATAGGCAGCTTTAGACTCTCATTCCATGCTGCAACTAAAAACCCAACAATAGTAATTGGCAACTTCAGTGACATGGAAGATGCCAGCCTTGGTGTTAGCGGAACAATTAGGCTAGCTAGCGATAGAAATTACTTGCTAGATTTGTATTTCACGCCAAGAGACATCACGCCACCAAGCATCATGTCACGCATCAAGTATCTAGGCCCACCCGATACACAGGGTCGCCACCTTTTATCAATTGCTGGAACCTTCTGATTAAGGCATCACTGTTATATCACCAACTCAGTCGCTGGCGCTCTTAGATTGTAGTTCGAGCTCATCGCATGCCCATAAGCACCTGTTGTCGCCACTAATAATACATCGCCCTCTTGCGTAGGCGGCAATAGACGATCTATACCCAACATATCTCCAGACTCGCAAATCGGTCCAACCACATTAATGGTTTGTGTAGCCACTTCCTGCAACCGAGTGAGATTAAAAATATCATGGTGTGCTCCGTATAACGCCGGACGAATCAATGAATTCATGCCAGTGGTGACCCCCACATACTGAACCTCACCCTTACCCTTACGCTGGGTGACATGCGTCAACAAAACGCCAGCCTGAGCCACGAGATAACGCCCTGGCTCCATCCATAATTTGATTTTTGGATGTTGCGCTTTGAACTCAGCAAGCATCTTCGATAACGCAGCAATATCAAACTCAGGCTGACCCAATTTCTCAGGAACACCCAAGCCACCGCCAATATCGAGCAACTGAATATTGTTGAAACGCGCAGCAAGATTCGCCAGAGTTTCTGCAACTTCTCGCCAATTCTCAATGGCAAACACACCGCTACCAGTATGCGCCTGCAAGCCAACAACGCGAATATCGTATTGCTGCACTAACTGCAACACTTCATCGAAGTCAGATAAAGGAATACCAAACTTAGAATGCGCACCTGCCGTACGCACATGATGGTGATGACCGCGGCCATATCCAGTATCTACTCTGAGCAATACCTCGCGGCCTTTGAAGGTCTCAGGCCATGCTTGAAGCAAATATAAGTTATCCAGCGTCACCCATACGCCCTGTTTCAAGGCAAACTCATATTCATTACGTGCCGCAAAATTAGGTGTAAATAGAATGCGCTTGCGCTCAAGTTCAGGCACGGTATTAAACACATGAGCCAACTCACCTTGAGAGACGCACTCAAGCCCCAATCCTTGTGAAACAAATGTTCTCAGCACCTCTGGATGCGGGTTTGCTTTCATCGCAAAGAACACCTGATCCAGTGCAGCAATGCTCTTCATTGCTTTAGCCTGACGCACCAAGGCGTCACGATCATAGACATAGGCAGAAGGATGCTGATTTGCAATCTGTAATAACTCGGACTGCTTTTGCTGCCACCAAGCAACCGGTAGTTCAGAGACGACCTGCTTTGGACTGTACAATTGCTCCCAAGTCGGGCCCAACACATGACTGTCAGGCGAGTCATGAATGGTGATTTGGTGCAAACGCGACACTAATCGATCACCCTGACTTTCATCTAATACAAAGGTCAGATTCAGGTCGTTAGCCGCTTGAGTCATTAGATAAATTTTTTGCTCTTCAAATAACTCCAGCGCATCTCCCAAACGGTGCAAGATTGCTCGTATCTGTCTTCCTACCAGACTCACCGCCGCACACGGACCAAAAACCTGAACCTTGCATAACTGCGCAAGATCCTCGACTAACAAATCCACGGCAGCCTGAGTGAGCGTATTAGCGGCAGGATCGAGAGAAACAGTCACATTAGTTTCTGAAGTTGAAACCAAATCTACGGACATACCGTGATTTTTAAACACCTGAAATGCATCAGCTAGAAAACCCACCGAATGCCACATTCCGACAGTATCCATGGAAACCAAGGTAATGCCATTCTTAACCGTGACCGCCTTGACTTGCGGGTCACCCTCACCGCCATGCGCAGTGATAATTGTGCCTTCTAAATCTGGAGTTTGGGTCGCATAAACATACAAAGGAATACCATGTTGCTTTACGGGCATGATGCAACGCGGATGCAATACCTTAGCGCCGGCACTAGCAATTTCTTGCGCTTCATCGTAATCAAGCGCACGTAATAAACGAGCCGTAGGAATAGCACGGGGATTAGCACTGAACATCCCCGGTACGTCCGTCCAAATCTCCAGACGCTGCGCTTGCAGCTTGGTAGCAAAATAACTACCGGATGTATCCGAACCACCCCGACCGAGCAATACAGTGTCTTCAGCAGCATCGCTGGCAATAAATCCCTGAGTGATAATGACTTGACCTAGCGCACTCCATTCACTCTGCAGCTGTGAATCAGGCTCAAAATTACAGGTTGCCGATAGATAGCTCGCTCGACTTGTTGCATTCTTAAGCGCCACTGATTTGAGCACTTTACGAGCATCCACCCACTGCACTTGAACACCTTGCGAGGCTAAATACAACGCACCCAAACGAGTCGCCATCAATTCGCCCTGCGCCATCACACGAGCACGCAGACGCTCACTAACCTCTCCTACCAACGCGATGCCTGATGCAATTTGTTTCAAACGGCCGAACTGCTCTTCCAATTCAGGACTAATGACCACACCCATTTCACGGGCCAACTCACGATGACGATTGATAATGCTTTCAAGCACTGACTCCCAATCACCTTTGAGCGCTCTACTTAGAAGCAGCTCTAGGCTATCAGTCATCTTAGATATTGCAGAATGAACAATAACTGGACGTAAGCCTTCACTGAGTCGCAACTTGACGATGGAGGCAATGTTGCTCCAATTGGCTACTGAGGACACACTGGTACCACCAAACTTCAGCACAACCCATGAGGCTGGTGACGACTGCTGAGACGGGGTTGAATTACTCATCATCTAAACCTGTTGTAATCAATTCCAATCGTTACACAAACAAAAACGGGGTTCACATCAAGTGGCCCCGTTTCGAAAATTTGCTGACGTTAGGCGTCAGCTTGAACAAGCTAACTGCGGGGAATTAGGTGTCAACATCAAATTCCTGCAGTGCTTTCTGCAAACGTTTTTCGGCCAGCACATCTTCAAGCCTACTCCAGGCTGCTGGTCCTTTTTTGACCGCAGCGCCAGTACCAGGCCGGACGCGCCGTTCAGTACGATCCATCATACGATCGTAATCTACGGCTTCCTCACTCGGCGGCACAAAATCATCATCAAGATCGAATTGGTCGTCATCTCTTTCCACGTTAGCTTTCCTAACAGAAATTCCACGTAAAACAGTAAGTTTAGGGGTTACCCCCTTGCGAAGCGCGGACTATATACGATGCAGGCAGGTTTTCAATGCCCAAGGCGTAATGAAGCCATATCCTTGGGTGATTTCGTCCAGAACTGAACTCAAAATTAAAGTAACCGGAGAAAGCTAACGCCGGATGATTCATTACAAATCAAAGCAACAAAACAGACTCAGAACAGCCAGGCTGGCATCATTTAATTAATAATTAAACCATATTAATCAGATATTTAAATTGCTTAAATGAAGTAAATTATTGAATAATCACGCCTTCAGAGTCTGGAAACTTCAGGCTTTCTGAATCCGCTCCAGACCACCCATGTAGGGTTTAAGCACCGCCGGAATCTCAATACTGCCATCGGGTTGCTGGTAGTTTTCGAGGACTGCCACCAAGGCTCGACCCACAGCCACCCCAGAACCATTCAGAGTGTGTAATGGCTCGGGTTTACCAGTCTCAGGGTTACGCCAACGCGCCTGCATACGCCGCGCCTGAAATGTCTCGAAGTTGGAGCAGGAAGAAATCTCACGATATTTCTGCTGACCGGGCAACCAGACCTCCAAATCATAAGTTTTCGATGACCCAAAACCGATATCGCCAGCGCATAACGCCATGACCCGATAAGGCAATTCCAGTTTCTGCAAAATAGCCTCGGCATGTGCAGTCAACTCCTCGTGCGCAGCCGCAGAATCCTGTGGACGCACCAGCTGCACAATCTCAACCTTCTCGAATTGATGCTGACGAATCATGCCACGCGTATCGCGGCCCGCTGAACCCGCCTCAGAGCGGAAGCATGGCGTATGCGCCACATACCTCAAAGGCAAGGCAGTAGCCTCAATGATTTCATCTCGCGCCATGTTAGTCACAGGCACTTCGGCAGTAGGAATGAGGAAGAAGTCTTGCTCGCCTTTTAGGGAAAATAAATCTTCAGAAAATTTTGGCAATTGCCCAGTGCCGGTTAACGACGCTGCATTCACCAAATAAGGCACATACAACTCCTGATAACCATGCTCAGAGGTATGCAAATCTAGCATGAACTGGGTTAAGGCCCGTTGCAGCCGGGCCAGATGCTTATGCAACACCACAAAACGAGCACCAGAAATTTTCGCTGCATTAGTGAAGTCAAGCATCATAAGTCCTTCACCTAATGCCACATGATCTAGCGGCGCATAGGGAAATTCCCGTGGCGTACCCCAACGACGCACCTCAACATTGTGCGTTTCATCAGCGCCCTCAGGCACAGAATCTTGCAGCATGTTGGGCAAGCCCATCGCCAACTGATCCATTTGCGCCTGAACAGCATTAAATTCAGCTTCAGCAGCAGCAAGTTGCTGCCCTAAGTCTTCAACTTGCTTTAGTAAAGGCGCGATATCAATACCTTGGGCTTTGGCCTTACCCACAGATTTAGCATTAACATTACGTTCGTTACGCAATTCATCGACTTTGATTTGCCATTTCTTACGCTGCTCTTCAAGAGCTTGTAAATGCGCCACGTCCAACTTAAAACCACGACGCGCCAAGTTGGCCGCGACCACTTCGGGTTCAGTACGTAAAAGTTTTGAATCAAGCATGATTAAATAATTTCAACCCAACGATCGTCCAACAAATATTACTTCGTCGACAGACAGTAATTAAACTCATTACGGTGATTTTAGACGTTATATCTTGGTCTCTCTATGCTTTTGTAGCATTTCGGCAATCTTAATTTCCAGACCCCGAGATACGGGTCGATAATAGTGCCGACTCACCATCTGATCAGGAAAGTACGTTTGACCTGAGGCAAAAGCCTCCGGCTCATCATGAGCATAGCGATACCCCACGCCATGCCCCAACTGCTTCATCAGTCGAGTCGGCGCATTTCGTAAATGTATCGGCACTTCCAATAATCCCGAACTTTTGGCGTCACTCATCGCCTCATTAAAGGCGACATACATGGCATTACTTTTAGCCACGCAAGAGAGAAATACCACGGCCTGAGCAATAGCCAACTCACCTTCGGGACTCCCCAATCGCTCATAAACCTCGCTAGCCTCTAGCGCCAGCGTTAACGCACGCGGATCAGCATTACCTATATCCTCGGAAGCCATGCGCAGCACTCGCCGCAGAATATACCTAGGATCACACCCGCCATCTAACATACGCGCCAACCAATAAAGCGCAGCGTCAGGATCACTGCCGCGAACCGATTTATGCAAAGCTGATATTTGATCGTAAAAAATGTCGCCTTGATTATCGAAACGCCTCAGCACACCGCCACTTACTTCTTTAGCGATGGCCAAACTAAAGTAAGGCTCAGGTTCGGTGCGCGCCAGATCAATGGCTAACTCCAGCATATTCATTGCACGACGACCATCCCCATCTGCAGCACTAGCAAGTAAGGCGATTGAACCAGCTTCAATTGTTAAGCTGGGCACTTCTTTCTCCAAAGTACGTTGCAACAAGGTAGCTAGGTGAGACTCAGATAAGGCTCGCAGCACATACACTCGCGTACGAGACAACAGAGCATTATTTAATTCAAATGAGGGATTCTCAGTCGTAGCGCCAATAAACACCAAAGTACCATCTTCAACCCAGGGCAAAAAAGCATCCTGTTGTGCCTTGTTGAAGCGATGTACTTCATCAAGAAATAAAACCGTGCGGCGACCAGATTGCTGACGCAGCATTTGAGCCTGTTCTACCGCAGTACGAATATCTTTAACACCCGCCATTACAGCAGACAAGGCGATGAATTCGGCGTCGCAATTGCGGGCAATTAATCGTGCAATGGTCGTCTTACCCGTACCGGGCGGACCCCACAAAATCATAGAATGCACCTGCCCGCCTTCAACCATCCTTCGTAAAGGCAAGTGAGCTGCAAGCAAATGCTCCTGCCCTACAACTTCATCTAGCGAACCAGGTCGCAATCGATCTGCCAACGGTCGAAAATCACTAGTCACAAGATCGACCATCAAGCCTTAGGCACAAGCTTCTCGAACCAGTAAGGCCAACGACCCAACGGAGTCATCGCCAAAAAAATAGCGATGCCGACACCAAGAATATCGGCATAAATATCCTTAATATCTGCCTGCCTACCTAGGTGCATCATGCCTTGCAATATCTCAACTAGAACACCCATAGCGAACATCCACAGCGCAACCACCCAATAACGTTGACGCCGATACAGACCGCAGAACCATAAGGTCAATAAAAAATAACCCATGGTGTGTTCAAACTTATCATTCCATGATGGCATCGTGACCTGCTGCAATGGCATCAGGCTCAGCACCATCGCCGCGGCAACAAAGACCCAACCCAGCACAAACCAAAATCGAATGAAACGCAGGTCGTTAAACATCATTTAACTTTTCCAGCCTGGCGGGTGTTATCCACTAGATCCACATCTTTGGGCGGAGCAAATACAAACTGGCTGTCAGCTAACTTTGGGTTTCGCTTAAATTGGGTGAATTGCAGTGAAGTTATTTGACCTAATTTATCTGTAAGAGACATTCCCACCAATTGCTCGCCACGTATCGAGACTTGAATTAACTTAAAGTCAGAACTGGCCGCCATCTTGGGCGCAAGATTAATCACGAATAAATCAGCACGCTGCTCAACATGCTCAATCTCAAAATTAGCTCGTAAGCCATCCTGACCTGATAGCAACATTGCAGGCGAACCCATAAATGAAGCATCAATTCGATTAATAGTGACCTGCTCTAATTCCGCATCATATATCCATAGCCGCTGGCCGTCTGACACTAACGTCTGCAGATTTGGCTTCTTATATTCCCATCTAAATTTACCCGGTCGCTTAATTTGCAATTGACCGCTACTTCGCTCAATTTCTTGATCGCGATTATCTTGAACGACTTGGGTAAAGTCTGCTTGTATTGTATTAAGTGAATTAAGCAGACGATCGAGCTTGGCATACCCGCCCTCAATAGTGGTTTCAGTTTGTGCCATCGCAAAATCAAGACAAAACAATAGACACAAACCTATCAGCGCAAAGCAACCTCTTCCCTTAATCATCACCTAATCCTGATTAGAGCTAGGCACTAACACTTCACGCAGACCATTAGACTGTAGAGTACTGACCAGACCTGCACTTTCCATTGCTTCCAGCATGCGTGCAGCACGGTTATAACCAATCTTAAGGCGCCGTTGTACATATGAAATAGAGGCCTTGCGACTTTCAATCACAATTTTGACCGCCTCATCGTAGAGCGCATCTTGTTCGGAGTCGCCACCACCTTCACCCTCTTCGCCTTCTTCACCCGGAATACCCGGCAAAGCTCCGCTTGGGCCATCCAAAATTTCTTGAATATATGCAGGGCCGGCGCTTGTTTTTAATGATCCAACAACTCGATGTACTTCTGCGTCTGACACGAATGCACCATGCACACGCACGGGCACAGAGGTACCGGGTTGTAAGAACAACATATCACCATGACCCAACAGTTGCTCTGCACCCATCTGATCCAAAATAGTTCTTGAGTCCACTTTTGCCGATACTTGGAAAGCAATACGCGTAGGGATATTGGCCTTGATTAAGCCGGTAATCACATCGACAGAAGGTCTTTGCGTCGCCAAAATCAAGTGAATCCCTGAGGCGCGTGCCTTTTGTGCCAAGCGTGCAATCAATTGCTCCACCTTCTTACCTACAATCATCATCATGTCTGCCAACTCATCAACAATGACGACGATGAATGGCATAGGCTCAAGGAAAGGCACTGTGTCAAGACTTTGATCTGGCGGTAATCGTTTCAACAGTAATGGATCACGTATAGGCTGCTTAGCCTCTTGAGCGTCTTTAACCTTGCGATTAAAGCCTGCAAGATTACGCACACCAAGCGCTGACATGAGTTGATAACGACGCTCCATTTCAGCAACACACCAGCGCAAGGCATTCGCTGCTTGCTTCATGTCCGTGACCACTGGCGACAGCAAATGCGGAATGCCCTCATATACAGACAACTCGAGCATTTTCGGATCAATCATGATCATGCGCACATGTTCGGCAGTCGCCTTGTACAACAAGGACAACACCATGGCATTGACCGCGGTGGATTTACCCGAACCGGTCGTACCACCCACCAACAAGTGCGGCATTCTGCCCAAATCAGCCACTACCGGCGCACCACTGATGTCTTTACCGAGAACCAACGCGAGTGGCGAAGCCATCTCGTCGTAGGCCGTGGACTTAATGATTTCGCCGAGCGTCACCAATTCCCGCTTTTCATTAGGAATTTCAAGCCCTACCGTTGATTTACCGGGAATCACTTCAACAATTCGAACGCTAACCGCAGAAAGTGCTCGGGCTAAATCCTTAGAGAGATTACTAATCTGACTGACCTTAACGCCCGCCGCGGGCTGCAACTCAAAGCGCGTAACAACAGGGCCTGGATGCACTGCAACCACTTCAGCTTCAACGCCAAAGTCTCGCAGCTTCAATTCAACCAACCGCGACATAGCCTCTAAAGCATCAGCCGAATACGTCGGCTCACGAGTTGGCACATCATCAAGTAACGATAATGGCGGCAGATCAGTCGAGGCTGCGTGATCAAACATTGGCACTTGTCGTTCTTTTTCAACACGTGCACTGGCTTCTACTTTCGGCGCAATTGTTTCAATTTTTAGCGGCGGACGTTTTGCAACGCGCTTCTTTTCTTCACGGACCACTTCAAGACGGGCTTCTTTGGATTCACGCCCCACTTTACGATCTTGAGCATCCTGCCAACGTTGTTGCGCCCAATCCACACCTGCCAGCACCCAAAAGCCGAGACGATCCATAATTTCGATCCATGACACTCCAATAAACAGCGATACAGCGGCCAGCCAAAGCGCCAGCAACAGCAGTGTGGTGCCCAGAATATTGAGACTATGCAATAACCCAGTACCAATGATGTCACCCAATACACCGCCGGCAGTATTCAGATAGTTCTCACCGGAAAAGTGCAAAGTTGCCAGCCCACAACTGGTCAACAGCGTGAGTACAAAACCACCAATACGAAACGCCAAAGAAGATCGACTTTGATTTTCAACTTGCTCGCCGCGAAATAGAAACCAGCCCAAGAATCCGAGCAACACAGGGAAAAGAAACGATGCGCAGCCAAACAAACCCATCAGAAAACCAGCAAGACTGGCGCCAAAAGGTCCAATCCAATTCGCCACAGGGCCTGGCTCGCCAGTGGTATAAAACGAAGGATCTGCAGTATCAAAGGTCATCAGGGCAATAAGCAAAATCAAAGCGAGCGAACCGAGCACAAATAACGCGCTCTCACGCAGGGCTCGCGACACCACCCCACTTAAACCCTTTTCTTGTGTTGTTGTACTTGCCACTCAACGCTCACCGAAAGAAATTTCAAGAACCTTATACATCAATTGCTGCTTCTTTTACTCTGCAATAAAGCACACTAAATTTACCCGAAGTTCAGGCAATACGCTTGGCTCATCGCAGCCAGTGACATACCATTCACCTCTGTTTTCACTTTGCCGCTGTTGAGGTTTGCAAAAAGCAGAACATCTGCCGAGCCAAGTTGCCCAAAGCATTCGAACAGATGCAATCGGCCACGCAACTCACGCGACCAATTCAGCCAAATTCAATGACCTTGGAGTATACATGACCGCCCCCGTCCACTCGCGATTGATCATTCTCGGCTCGGGACCTGCAGGCTATGCCGCAGCAGTTTATGCCGCTCGCGCTAATCGCAAACCACTGTTAATTACCGGCATGGAAACCGGCGGGCAATTGATGACTACCACTGAGGTGGATAATTGGCCTGGGGATGCTCATGGCCTGACCGGCCCGCTGTTGATGGATCGGATGCGCGCACATGCCGAACGCTTTGGTACTAACATCGTCAATGACCACATTAATCGTGTCGATCTTAGTAAACGCCCGTTCGTTCTGGAGGGTGATGCAGGGCAATACACCTGTGATGCCCTGATCATCGCCACGGGCGCAACCGCCAAATATCTCGGCCTGCCCTCAGAACAGGAATTCCGCGGGCGCGGCGTATCGGCCTGCGCAACCTGCGACGGATTTTTCTTTCGTAACCAGAAAGTCGCTGTCATTGGTGGCGGTAATACTGCAGTGGAAGAAGCGTTGTATTTATCCAATATCGCCGCCCATGTCACCTTGGTGCATCGACGCGACAAATTACGCTCAGAAAAAATTCTTCAAGATCATCTGTTCGCCAAAGAAAAAGAAGGCAAAGTCACCATCCTTTGGAATCATGCCGTGAACGAAGTGCTGGGTGATGATGCAGGCGTGACTGGATTACGAGTAGTTTCCACAGACAATACCCAAACGAAAAAAGACATAGAACTGACGGGTGTATTTATTGCCGTCGGCCATGCCCCTAATACACAACTTTTTGAAGGGCAACTGGAACTCAATAATGGGTATCTGGTAGTCAAATCAGGCACTAATGGCATGGCGACGGCCTGTAGCGTGCCGGGCGTATTCGCCGCGGGCGACGTCGCTGATCATGTTTATCGACAAGCCATTACCTCTGCCGGTACCGGCTGCATGGCGGCATTAGATGCAGACAAATACCTGGATCAAGTAGATGCGCACTAAACACTAATAAAGTCATGACTGCCCGCATCCTGCGATCCATTCATGAAGTTTCGGCAACGGACTGGAATGCACTGGATCTCTGCGGTCAGCCATTTCTGCGTCATGAGTTTTTGGCGGCACTTGAAGATACTGGATGCGTCTGCGCCGCCACCGGATGGATCCCCCACCATCTCATACTGCTGAATCCGCAAGGTAGCCTTGCTGCAGCCATGCCGCTGTATCTTAAAACCCACTCCATGGGCGAATTCGTCTTCGACTTCAGCTGGGCAGAATTTTATAACCATCATTTTTCTAATAGCGGGCGGTCTTATTATCCAAAGTTAGTGAGCGCCATTCCCTTCACACCCGCTACCGGGCCGCGTGCATTGCTGGCTAAGCATACTGATTCACAACTTCTGCGCGGCGAATTAATTGAGACGCTAAAATTAATCACTGAAGAACTCAAGCTTTCTAGCACCCATGTTTTGTTTCCACATGCAGAAGATCTGAACACATTAGACGCCTCAGGCTGGTTAATCCGCACTCAATGCCAATTTCATTGGTTTAATCGTAAATATCAGTCGATGGATGATTTCTTAGCCTCTTTTCGTGCCGATAAACGAAAAAAAGCACGGCGTGAACGACGACGTGTATTGGATGAATTTGGCATTCAATTTAGAACACTCAATGGAGATGAACTCGATGAAGCACTATGGAAAAAAGTCTTTTCCTTTTCACAGTCGACTTTTCATCAACATGGCCACGAACACTATCTAACACCTGAGTTTTTTCACCGCGTTGCTCAAGCCTTACCCACGCAGGTCATGGTCAAACTCGCTGAATATCGTGGCGAAGCTGTTGCCGCGGCAATATTTTTTGTCAGCGATAACACGTTGTTTGGTCGTTATTGGGGCGCTGATCAACGCTTTGATAGCCTGCATTTTGAAACTTGTTACTACCAAGGTATCGAGTTTTGCATCGAAAAAGGAATTCAGATCTTCGAACCTGGCACGCAGGGCGAACACAAAATCGCTCGCGGCTTTGAGCCGTCCCTCACGTATTCGGCGCACCATGTGAATAACGCCGACTTTCATCGCGTCTTATCTGAGCATTTAATTCGCGAACGCTCAGCGACTGATCACTATGCCGCCGAACTTACTGCGCACATTCCCTTTCACCGTCAGGCGCACTCGGAGCCTCAGTGATGAGCGCATTAACTTGGCTACATATTGATGATGCACCTGAGCAATTTCCTGCGGTTGACTCAGCGCTCAATGACCCTGAAGGTCTGCTCGCAGCCGGCGGTGACCTCAGCCCAGATCGGTTATTAGCAGCCTATCGCCGTGGAATTTTCCCTTGGTATTCACAAGGCCAGCCTATTCTGTGGTGGTCACCCAACCCACGCACGGTACTGTTCCCAACTGAATTTAAGACCTCGCGCAGTTTAGAAAAAACCGCACGCAATAAAGGCTTTCAACTGTCAATCGATCAAGATTTTTCTGGCGTCATGGAGGGCTGCGCCGACCCAGACTTGCGCAGCTCAGGCACTTGGATCACTTCGGAGATGCAATCCGCTTACTGGGAGCTGCACCGACTAAGTCATGCTCATTCCATAGAAGTTCGGCTTAATCATTTACTGGTTGGCGGCTTATATGGCGTGAGACTTGGCAATATTTTCTTCGGCGAATCCATGTTTAGCCGAACCAGTGATGCCTCCAAAATCGCAGTCAAGGCGCTATGCCAAGGCATTCTGGGCTTTACCCCAGTATTCATTGATTGCCAAATGGCCACCCCTCACCTGTTGAGGCTTGGAGCACGCAACATCCCAAGAGCAGAGTTCATCAATTTGCTCAACAAGCACCTCGGCTGACACCCCAAAGCGGTTAACTAGCGACTACTCGCAATGCTTGGTTGCATTGCTGCGTGCTCTTATGCACAATTCGCGCGCGATTTTGACACCCCCAGCCACCCTTTAGTTCTTGTGAGTTAACTTGTCGAAGGAAGATGCCATTCAGATGGAAGGTCGCGTGATTGACACGCTGCCCAACACTACGTTCCGCGTTGAGCTGAGTAACGGCCATGTGGTTATTGCGCACATTTCCGGCAAGATGCGCAAAAACTACATCCGTATTCTTACCGGTGATGCCGTTACAGTCGAACTGACACCCTATGACCTGACCAAGGGTCGCATTGTGTATCGCGCCCGCTAATAGCAGTAAGCACAGCTCAATTTATAACACTCTACTGACGCATGCCAATCATCCTGATTGGCAATTAGCCTTATTATTTTCAATCAACGCCATCTAACCAAGTAACGCTGGTTCCTCCAGCTTGCGGGTCTCAATGCGAATATTGTCATCCTTACCCACAGTGACAAACGCATGACCGCCATTCACTAGATTGCCAAACAATAAATCCTCGGCCAGCGCACGCTTAATTGTTTCTTGAATCAGACGCGCCATTGGTCTAGCGCCCATCTTGGGATCGTAGCCCTTGCTGGCCAACCATTCACGCACAGTATCATCGATATGTAGTTGCACACCCTTTTGTTCAAGCTGCGATTCAACTTCCACTAATAACTTATCGACCACGCGCTGAATAGTGCGGACATCAAGCGGATTGAACTGAATAATTGCATCAATTCGATTACGAAACTCAGGAGAAAATAGCCGTTTAATAGCCTCCATGCCATCACTAGCGTTATCACTCGCCACAAAACCCATAGAGGGTCGGCTCATTTCAAACGCACCGGCATTGGTCGTCATCACAATAATCACGTGACGAAAATCTGCCTTACGACCGTTGTTATCAGTCAGAGTGCCGTGATCCATCACTTGCAATAACAGATTGAAAACCTGAGGATTGGCCTTCTCAATTTCATCCATCAACAACACAGCATGTGGATGCTTATTGATTTGCTCAGTCAATAAACCACCTTGGTCAAATCCTACATATCCGGGGGGCGCACCGATGAGTCGAGAAACGGAATGCGACTCCATATACTCAGACATGTCGAAGCGAATCAGTTCCACGCCCAAGGCTAGAGCTAATTGACGCGTCACCTCAGTTTTACCCACCCCTGTGGGACCTGCAAAAAGAAACGAACCCACAGGCTTACGCTGATCATTCAGACCAGAGCGCGCCATTTTGATAGCCGATGCCAGCGACTCAATGGCAGGGTCTTGACCATAAATGACCAATTTCAAATTACGCTCAAGATTCTTGAGCAAGTCACGATCAGAGCTTGACACGTTCTTTGGCGGAATGCGGGCGATACGCGCCACTACATCTTCAATCATGGACACCGTAACCACTTCAGCCCGTTCACCGATGGGCTTGAGCCGCTGCCGAGCCCCCGCCTCATCAATCACATCAATGGCCTTGTCAGGCAATTGGCGATCATTGATATGCCGTGCCGCCAGCTCTGCAGCAACCTTAAGCGCTTCGTCTTCATATCGCACGCCATGATGTTCCTCAAAACGCGGGCGCAACCCTTTGAGGATCTCTATGGTTTCAGGCACGCTAGGCTCGAGCACATCTATTTTCTGGAAACGTCTTGCAAGTGCATGATCTTTTTCAAAAATACCCCTGTATTCGCTGTATGTCGTTGAACCAATACAACGTAGTTCCCCATTCGAAAGCGCCGGCTTGATCAAATTTGACGCATCCATCACCCCGCCCGAGGCCGCCCCAGCACCGATCACTGTATGAATTTCATCAATGAATAGAATTGCGCCTGGCGTTTTCTTGATTTCAGACAGCAGTGATTTCAACCGCTTCTCAAAATCTCCGCGGTACTTAGTACCCGCCAAAAGCGCACCTAGATCCAGCGAATAAATCGTCGCATCTACCAGCACCTCGGGAACATTACCCGCCACGATTTGCGCTGCCAACCCTTCTACTAGTGCTGTTTTACCTACGCCCGCCTCACCAACATACAGAGGATTGTTCTTACGACGACGACACAAAATCTCAATGGTGCGCTCAATTTCCTGCTGGCGCCCCACCAATGGGTCAATGCCGCCACTCATAGCGAGCTTATTAAGATTGGTCGCAAATTTATCTAACGCCGAACCTGAGTCATTTTCACGCTCACCTGAATCGGCGACAGATTCTTCCTTGTCCTTATTCACGCCATCTTCGCCAGTTTTAGCCAATCCGTGAGATATAAAATTGACTACGTCTAGACGAGCCACTTCTTGCATGGCAAGCAGATAAGCAGCATGCGAATGCTTTTCACTGAAAATCGCTACTAACACATTCGCCGAAGTGACTTCTTTGCGACCACTAGACTGCACATGGAATACTGCGCGTTGCAAAACACGCTGAAATCCTAGGGTCGGCTGCACATCCCGCTCATCACCTTCTTTCAGGCGTGGGGTGGTTTGGTCAATAAATTCCTCCAATTCCTTACGCAGCCTGATGGCATCAGCACCACAAGCACGAAGCACCTCCACCACCTTGGGCGCATCAATAATCGCTAGTAACAAATGTTCAACCGTCATGAACTCATGACGCGCCTCACGGGCAGACTGAAATGCCTCATTAAGACTAATTTCAAGTTCACTACTTAACATTTAACTCCCCTCACGATCATTTGCTGACCGAGTCCAACCATCATCAGGCCTCCTCCATGGTGCACAGCAGTGGATGCTGATGTTGCTGGGCATAACGCGTCACTTGGGCGACCTTGGTTTCTGCAATTTCATGGGTAAACACACCGCAGACTCCTTTTCCTCGAGTATGCACTTCAAGCATGATTCGCGTAGAGGTTGTGCGATCCAAACCAAACACCAGCTCAAGCACCTGCACAACAAACTCCATCGGCGTGAAGTCATCATTAAGCAGCAAAACTCTGTACATAGGGGGTCGCTGCAGCTTTGGTCTAGCCGCCTCAACAACTAGGCCATATTCAGATTCAGGGTTGTATTCACTCATAAAATAATCAATAACTTTCCGTCCAACTATATAAGAGCCCTCGCCACTTAAAACAAGCACTCACGGCAATAGATTGCACAAATAATTTGTTGTTCGGTCAAAAAGCATGGGAACTCGGCATTAGGCAGATAAAATTTCGCCCAAATAGCGCATTTATGACACTGTTTATTAAGCAATAATCGGTTAAGCTAGTCAGTTGAAAGATACATGAATGTAACGACTGCCAACCCATGACCGTCAGCCCTAAATTACCAACGATATTCCATCAGCTCAGGAAGATGGATGGGAAGCGTTTATTTGAACTGACTAAGCAGAAAGCCCCACAGCTTCTGACTGTGATTGCCGCCATTGGCGTGACCTGGCAGGCGGCCAAACTAACTTGGCTTTTTATGACACCCGCAAGCGTGGCTGAAGCACCAATGCCGCCACCTCAGTTACCCACCGTCAACTTTACGCCCATCGATCCACAACAGATAGCCAATGCCTATTTATTCGGCAACCCAAGTGCCACACCCACTAAAGTTGATCCAAATAATCTTCCAATCAGCCAGCTCAACCTACTGCTTGCCGGCACCATGGCCATGCCTGAACCAGATCAAGGCTTTGCCATCGTTGGAGAAAATGCAAGCAATGCAAAATTCTACCGTGTAGGCGCATCAATTAACGGTAACGTCCGTCTACACTCGGTGTATTCAGACCGTATCGTCATCGATAACAACGGCACACTTGAAGCTGTAAAGTTACCGCGCGGGCTGCCCACTACCTTGCTACCACCGAGCGCCACCTCTGCGGGACTAAACATGAATACCCCTAGCAATACTCCTGGCGATACGCTACGTAAAATGGTGAATGCCAATCCGAACGTTTTAGGCGATCTGTTCCGAGCTCAACCCGTACTTGTGAATGGCGTCCAGAAAGGCTACCGAATTTACCCCGGCCGCGACCGTGAACAATTTACCCGTATAGGTTTACAATCTGGGGACTTAGTCACATCAGTCAATGGCAGCGTCCTAGACGATATTCGTCGGGGCACCGAAATTCTTAATTCTTTGACCTCATCTACAACCGCGCAAATTACAGTCGAACGCAATGGTGTCAGCCAGTCTCTAGTTTTAGATATGTCACAACTTAATTTACCTGGAAATACTGGATCGCAATCGTCCAGCGCGACAAGCGCCAGCAGCAGTTTAGGACCTCGCAGTGGCGGCCTTAGTGGCTTACCCTCTACCAACAAAGCCAGTTCGAAATAATTAGGACTATGATGAGCATCAATTTCACCTCCCTATTACGGCAACCTCTCATCACTTTTTTAGCTGCGTGCCTACTCACGTGGCCCTGTGCTCATGCCCAGCAAGTAAGCAATCGCGCCACAATCACGCCTAATTACAAAGATGCGGATCTATCGCAGATCACCGAAGCTGTCAGCGCCGTGACCGGTAAAACCATCATTATCGATCCTCGTGTGAAGGCGCAGGTCACCATGCTGTCTTCTACACCCATGTCACCCAATGCTTTTTATGAAGCTTACTTGTCTATTCTCCAAGTACATGGCTTTGTTGCCGTGCCCAGTGGTGGCAACACGCTAACTATTATTCCTGATGCGAATGCGCGCCAAGTGCCTGCTAACGACCTACCCGGCACGATCAACAGCAATTCTTCTGAACTGGTGACTCAGGTCATTACTGTACGCAATGTCAGTGCCGCACAACTGGTTCCAATACTTCGACCTTTAGTGGCCACCTACGGTAACTTGGTAGCGTACTCAGCCAGTAATATGTTGGTGATCACAGATCGCGCCAATAACGTCAATCGTATGCTACGCATCATTGAGCGCATCGATAAAGCCACCGACGATAATTACGAAATTATTCAGATGCAGAATGCCACTGCATCAGAAATCATTAAAGTTGTTAATTCTTTAAGCGCTTCAGGCGCAACACCAGCACCTGCCGATGGCGGCCAGCCCTTAAAAGTCGTTGCCGATGATCGTACTAACAGCATCATTATCAGCGGCGATAAAGCAGCCCAACTCCGTGTTCGAACATTAATTACCTACCTCGATACCCCACTACAAAGCGGCAGCAACACCAAGACACGCTTTTTGGAGTATGCAGATGCCGAAACTATGGCTAATAGCCTCAAAGCACAAATCCAAGGCATCACGCAGGCCGCCACCGGTAGCGCCGCAGCAGGCAGTACCAGCTCGAATTTGAGCAACAGTGTTTCAATCTGGGCAGACAAAGCAACCAATGCGCTTGTCGTCAGTGCACCACCTAAAATCATGGAACAGATCATGTCGATTGTAGACACGCTGGATATCCGCCTAGCCAACGTCAAACTCGAGGCCATCGTTGTGGAAGTATCGGCGTCTAAATCAGCTGAACTGGGTGTAAATTGGGCCCTCTACGGAAATGCAAACTCAAACGTACCCGCCGCTATCTTCAATGGCGGAAGCACGCCTATCACTTCAGTAGCAAGCGCGGCGCTTACAAATAATTTTTCAGCGCTTCCTTCTGGCACCACTTTGGGTGTTGGTCGCATTATTGATTCTGGAGTCAGCTTTGCTGCCATTTTGCACGCACTGCAAGAAGACGGTAACACCAACATCATTTCAACACCGTCCATTACGACCCAAGATAACAAGGAAGCGAAAATTGAGGTGACCCAACAAGTTCCGTTGATTACTGGTCAGTACACCTCGACTGGAACGAGCACAGGCACAACCAGTGGCTCAACAGGAACGGTGAATCCATTCACCACGATCCAACGTCAAGACGTGGGCACCAAACTGCACATCACGCCTAAAATTAGCAAAGGCGGCACAATTACCCTCAAAATTGCTCAAGAGTCTTCATCTCTGTCACAGCAAACGGGTGATGCCGGTAGTCTGATCACCAATAAACGTAGCATTGAAACTCAGGTGTTGGTTGATGATGGTCAGACCATCATTCTCGGCGGCCTACTGGACGACAAAGTCACAGAAGGCGCCTCGCGCGTACCTATTCTGAGCTCAATCCCATTAATTGGTCACTTATTTAAATCAAGCAACAGCAAGAAGAGCAAAACCAATCTACTGGTTTTCATTAAGCCCACTGTAATGCGTAATGCCATTCAGGCTTCGTATGAAACTAATTCGAAATATAATTTTGTGCGCGACTTGCAACTCAACATCAATGGCGGCAGTGTCAGCTTACAACCAAACGAAGAACAGCCCCTACTGCCAGAATTGCCTCAAGCAAGTTCTGATGCAGTAGCGCCACCTACCAAAGACTTAAGTACCGCACCATTACCGCCCACGGATAGCGTCAAGTAAGACGGCACCCATGAACGAAACGGCAGCAACTTCTCGCCCCAGCCTGACCTTCAGCTTCGCTAAGCGCCACGGCGTCATCATCACTGAGGTGAAGAACGATCGTGCACATCTACTGTGTCGCCAAGACGTCACGCCAACATCCATTGCTGAAGTACGTCGACTCATCTCTATTCCGCTAGCTGTGCAACGCATAGATTCAGAAGCCTTTGATCAACTGCTGCGCACTCAATATGAAGCCGGCCAAAATGCAGCTCAAGACGCGGTTGAAGGTCTTGAAGATGACATTGACCTTGAACATCTAGCACAGGATCTTCCTGAACCTTCTGATTTGCTAGAAAGCGACGATCACGCACCGATCATAAAACTCATTAACGCACTGTTCACTCAGGCCGTTAAAGAAAACGCATCCGATATTCATATTGAACCTTTTGAAAATCGCTTGGTATTTCGTTTTCGTGTCGATGGAGTGATGCGTGAAGTGCTGCAATCTAAAAGAGCGCTCGCGCCTTTAGTCGTTTCGCGTATCAAAGTGATGTCTAAAATGGACATCGCCGAAAAACGCGTTCCTCAAGATGGTCGAATCTCCCTAAGAATTGCAGGTCGCGCAGTCGATGTGCGCGTCTCCACTATTCCTGCCGGACATGGTGAACGCGTTGTGTTGCGTCTTTTAGATAAGCAAGCGGGCCGATTAGATCTGACCTCGCTTGGGATGGTGCCTGAAACTCAGACACTGATGCAAAATCTTGTTCATCGACCGCACGGCATTGTCTTGGTAACTGGACCGACCGGCTCGGGTAAAACCACCACGTTATATGCGGCTCTTGAGTGCATTAACGATAACACTCGCAACATTATGACCGTCGAAGATCCTATCGAGTACTACATCGATGGCATTGGACAGACTCAGGTCAATACCAAAGTCGATATGACTTTCGCCCGCGGACTACGCGCCATTCTGCGTCAAGACCCTGACGTGGTGATGGTGGGTGAAATTCGCGACCTTGAAACCGCACAAATCGCCGTACAAGCCTCACTCACAGGTCACCTTGTACTCTCCACCCTTCACACCAACACTGCGGTCGGCGCGGTCACACGATTACGAGACATGGGTATTGAACCCTTCCTACTCTCGTCCAGTCTATTGGGCGTGCTAGCTCAACGACTGGTGCGCGTACTCAATCCTGAACAACGCGAAGCCTATATTGCCAGCGACTATGAACGTCGCTTACTGAATATCCCAGATACTGATCCACCGGTCACGTTATATAGGCCTCGCACAGGATCTACACAGGCCTTTAAGGGTCGTACGGGCATCCATGAATTTGTCGCAATCGATGACACCTTAAGAAATATGATTCATGACGGCGCCGGCGAACACGAACTAGAGCGCTATGCTCGTACTTTAACACCTAGCATCCGGGATGACGGTCGCAACAAGATTCTCCAAGGCATCACTACGGTCGAAGAAGTCTTGCGCGTTACTCGAGAAGAATAATTAGCTCGTAGTAATCAACTCATCATGGCCGCCTTCCAATACACCGCTGTAAATACCTCTGGACAGGAACGTCAGGGCATACTTGAAGGCGATAGCGTCAAACAAATTCGACAATTGTTACGCGAGCAAAACTTACTGCCAGTCAGTGTCGAGGAAGTGCAACGTCGTGAAGATCGGCGCATCCAATTCAGTAATTTCACGAGTAAGCGACATAAAAGCCTGAGCGCTCATGATCTAGCGTTAGTGACGCGCCAGTTATCTACCCTAGTCCGCGCTGGCCTACCATTGGAAGAAGCGCTACTGGCGGTTTCAGAACAAACAGAACTGGGCCATGTACGTAGTATTTTCATGGGCGTGCGCGCAAAAGTCATGGAAGGACATCCGCTTGCAGAAGGGTTTGGCGATTTTCCTCGCTCCTTCCCAGAAATCTATCGCGCAACAGTCGCCGCCGGCGAACAATCGGGGCACTTAGATAAAGTTTTAGAGCGCTTAGCTGACTACACCGAATCACGCGAACAATTACGTAGCCGAACAATTAATGCCATGCTCTATCCGGTGCTGTTGTTCACCGTGTGTTCGGGCATTGTTATGCTGATGCTGACCTATGTAGTTCCAAAAATCGTAAAGCAATTTGAGAACGCCAAGGCAGAACTACCGCTTATGACCCGCATTCTTATGGCTTTTTCAGACTTCATGCGTCAATGGGGGTTGTGGTTACTCTTAGCGCTTATTATTGGCGGCATTCTCTTTGCTCGATCGCTACGTGATGAGAATAATCGTCGTCGCTTCCACGCCTTCCTGCTACGAATTCCTCTATTAGGCCGCGTAGTCCGCGGCACCAACACCACTCGCTTTGCGCGTACGCTGGCCACGCTCACTTCTAGCGCAGTGCCAGTCCTCGATGCGCTACGTATTTCTGGAGAAGTAATCAACAACCTCCCCATGCGGGAGGCGGTACAGTCGGCAGCCGTGAAAGTCAGAGAAGGCTCCCCGATTGGCCGCTCACTAGGCGCTACCAAACAATT
>CANGFV010000011.1 GCA_947453225.1 Pseudomonadota bacterium | reverse complement strand
CTGGTAACGCTTGGTAATTTGATCGAGGGTAATGGACATGGGGCTAAACACCTACAAGGGTTAGCCATCCTACCCCGAGAGTGGTATCAGGGTCAGTTATAGAATGGTTATAAAGTGGTTACAAATCGATAGGTTACGCGGGTAGACACCGCGTTCTGCCGCCTGCAGATGACAGGACGTTAAGAATTAACCCACAACCCCTGCACTCCGGCAAAATAACTACAGGATTATTTTCTAATTGGCATATGACCCACCTTAAACACTGCCTGCTTTTGTTCACCCTGTTATTGTCGGCTTGCGCCAAACTCACCACGCCCCTGACTGGTGACTACCGTGCGACCATTGAGATTAATGGCGGAGAAATTCCCCTCCAATTACGTGTTACTACCGAAAATGAAGCAACGCAAGTCTGGCTATTACAAAACGATGAAATGCTGCCTGCAACTGAAGTCCAGGTGAAAGACAACAATTTATACGCAACACTGCCCGCAGGTGCCGGACAACTCAAAGCCAGCATTAGTCGTAATGCACTCAAAGGTGAACTGCAATTGACTGACCCTCAGGGCAAAGTACACCACTTTCCGTTTTCGGCTCAGCTTAATAAAACCTACCGTTTTATCGAACAATCATCGACTGACAATGCAGATGTCTCTGGCTTCTGGCAACTAACCGCGAACAGCCCTGATCATTTCAGTGCGCCTGTGACGCTACACCTTAAACAAACATTTGATGCCATAGATGGCAAGCTGATCATCAACCAAAACAACGAAACGCTAACCGTTTATGGTCAAACCCATGGCGATGAGGTTTATTTCGGCGGCATCGGTGCAGGACGCGCCGTGTTATTCAAAGGCCGCGTTAACACTCAAGGTCAATTAGAAGGACAACTTTGGATAAACGCCAGCAACGGGACCGCAGCCTTAGCTACTGCTATTAAAGATGTAGAACCAGACACTCAAGATGGCTTGCGACAGGTTGCCCTGCCCTGGGCGGTTCCAACGCGCTAACGACTAAAGTAGTACACTCAATCCTCTTTCGCCGAGAACGATAGCCATGCCCTCCTTCGACATTGTTTCTGAATTACAACAGAACGAAATTATTAATGCGGTTGATCAGGCCAGTCGCGAGTTGAGCACTCGGTTTGATTTCAGAGGTGCCAATGCTAAGTTTGAGCTAAACGAAAAAATAATCACCTTAAGCGCATCTGCCGAATTTCAACTCAAGCAAATGCTAGACATACTCAGCCTGCGACTGGCCAAACGTGGTATTGATGTGCAATGCATGAAAATTGATGATCCAGATGTGAATCTCGCCACTGCAAAGCAGGTGGTTACTCTACGTGAAGGCATTGATAGTGAACTGGCCAAAAAGATTCAGCGCTTGATTAAAGACTCCAAAATTAAAGTACAAGCCGCCTTGCAGGATAAACAAGTACGCGTTACTGGTAAAAGCCGTGACGATCTTCAAGAAGTTATTGCGATGGTGCGCAACGCCAAGCTTGAAATGCCACTACAATTCACCAACTTTCGCGACTGATCTAAACCCAATCAGGGAATACTTATATGAACCTGCGTGATCTGCGCTACTTGGTCGCCCTAGCGGATACCCGACATTTCGGTAAAGCGGCAGCACGTTGTCATGTCAGTCAACCGACACTGTCCGCACAGCTAAAAAAGTTAGAAGAATATCTAGGCGTCGAGTTAATCGAGCGCCAACCGCGGCGCGTGGCATTGACCGAAGTAGGTGAACAACTGGTGATGCGTGCACGACGCATTGTGGATGACAGCGATGAACTACTGAGTATGGCACGTGGTCAGCGCGATCCGTTAAGTGGCAGCCTTAAACTGGCGCTGATTCCAACCATTGGTCCTTACCTACTGCCGCAGATTGCTAAGCAGTTACGTAAACACCTGCCCAAACTCAAATTGATGCTGTACGAATATCAAACAGAGCCGCTGTTAAGAGCACTACGGGCTGGCGAAATTGATATGGGCATCCTTGCGTTACCTGTGCATGCCGATGGTGTGGACACCTGCAAAATATATGATGAAGACTTTGTGATTGCCTTGCCTAAGGGTCATCCACTGAGTGACAAAGCCAGTGTGAAATTAAATGAACTGGCTAGCGATGCTTTGCTATTACTGGAAGACGGTCATTGCATGCGCGATCAAGCGCTGGATATTTGCGCTCATGCTGATTTAGACGAAGATCAGGACTATCGCGCCACTAGCTTGGAAACCTTACGGCAAATGGTGGCTGCCGGTATGGGCGTGACGCTACTTCCTAAACTATCCACACAGGGACCGTTCGGTACCGATAAGAGCGTGGTCATTAAGCCATTCCCTAAACCCATTCCTACCCGCACCGTGGGCGCGGTATGGCGCAAAAGCAGCACGCGCAGCGCGGCCATCAAAGCGGTGTGCGATGTCATTACACATTGCAAACTCACAGATTCTTAAGTTCAGCTCACTTACAGGCTTGATTTAACTCACTCAGGACTGCTAGATTCTACTCATGCGCAACCTCCAGCAACCAACATCTTTACTGCCCCGTCGCGGCGGTTCGTTGCTGGGTGCGCGCCTGCACCTGCGTCGCTAGACGCAACATAATCTTCTCGCGCCTACAGGCGCTTCTCAAAATCCCCTTTATATTTGTATCGACGCAACAGTCGCTACATGCATTGAACGAGAGACATCATGTTGACTCAGCCTGACACCAAATATCGTGCCTTTAAGGCGATTGATCTACCCGATCGACGCTGGCCCAATGCCAGCATCACGCAGCCACCAATGTGGTGTAGCGTTGATCTGCGCGATGGCAATCAAGCGCTTATTGAACCGATGGATGCGCAGCGCAAACTACAAATGTTTGAGCTGCTGGTAAAAACAGGCTTCAAAGAAATTGAAGTCGGCTTTCCCGCGGCGTCGCAAACTGACTTTGATTTTGTACGTCAGATCATCGAACAACAACTAATCCCTGAGGATGTCACTATTCAAGTTCTTACTCAGGCGCGTCCTGAATTAATTGCACGTTCGTTCGAAGCACTGCGTGGCGCACGACGTGCCATCGTTCATTTGTATAACTCCACTTCTACTGTGCAACGTCGCGTTGTATTTAATCTTGATATGGCGGGGATTATTGATATTGCGGTACGTGGTGCCGAGTGTGTGCTGAAACATGCGCAGCAGCGGCCTGACACCGAATGGGTATTCCAATACAGTCCAGAAAGTTTCACCGGCACTGAACTCGAGTTCGCGGTAGAAATTTGTGATGCCGTTAATGCAGTGTGGCAGCCCACGCCGCAACATAAAGTCATCTTGAACTTACCCGCTACTGTGGAAATGGCCACGCCGAATATTTATGCCGATCAAGTTGAATGGTTTTGTCGGCATATTAAATATCGTGACAGCCTGATTATCTCGTTGCATCCCCACAATGATCGGGGCACTGCGGTTGCTGCTGCTGAATTAGGCATAATGGCCGGCGCCGATCGCGTTGAAGGTACGCTGTTTGGTAATGGTGAGCGCACTGGTAATGTAGACGTTGTCACGCTGGCATTAAATATGTACACGCAGGGCATTCATCCGCAACTCGACTTTTCTAATATCAATGAAGCTGCGCGCTGTGTGGAATACTGCAATCAACTGCCGATTCATCCACGGCATCCATATGTAGGTGATTTGGTGTTCACTGCTTTTTCTGGCTCACATCAGGATGCGATTAAAAAAGGCTTTGCGGCGCGCAAGGAAACTGATTTGTGGGAAGTACCTTATTTGCCGATCGATCCACGCGATCTTGGACGTACTTACGAATCAGTTATTCGCGTGAATAGTCAGTCGGGCAAAGGCGGTATTTCATATCTACTTGAACGTGACTATGACCTAGCGCTGCCGCGCCGTTTGCAGATTGAATTCAGCCAAGTAGTACAGGCGGTCACGGACACTACCGGCAAGGAACTCAACTCGGCTGAAATATGGGCGTTATTCAATCGCGAATATCTAGAGCAATTGGGCGCATACACTTATCGTGCGCATCAATTAGTTACTGCGCAAGATGGGAGTGATCATGAACAGATCACGCTCAAGCTTAATCACAACGGGCGAGATGCCACATTCAGTGGTAAGGGCAATGGCCCAATCAATGCAGTGATTGATGCACTCGGTCTACAGTTTGATGTGTTGTCCTATGAAGAGCGTTCGATTGGTAGCGGCAGCAAAGCCAAAGCCATTGCTTTTGTGGAAATCACCACGCCTGCACGCGTGACACTGTTTGGTGTCGGCATGCACGACAATATTGTCAGCGCCTCGCTAGTGGCCGTACTCAGTGCTGTGAACAGAGCGATGAAGCGAGACGCGCTTGTGAGTCGCTAAAATAAAAACTGGCGGCGAATGATGAATTCGGCCGCCAGCTATTTTTCTAGTTAAGCTGTCTTAACGATTAATGGTGGTGATGACCGCCTGGGCCGTGTACATGTCCGTGGCTCAATTCTTCTTCAGTGGCTGCTCTGACATCGACGACTTCCACTGCAAAGTGCAGCGTCTGATCTGCCAGCGGATGATTGCCATCTACCGTAATAGTTGCTTCAGTCACCTTAGTTACCGTCACCATGCGTGGCCCTTGGTTAGACTCGGCGCGGAACTGCATACCTTCTTGAATGTCATCAATGCCCTTAAACGCACTACGTGGCACTTCTTGTACCAGTGACGCATCGTGCACCCCATAACCATCGGCAGGTGCAATGCTGACATTCAGCTTATCGCCGGCACGCTTACCTTCAAGTGCCGCTTCAAGACCTGAAATCAGATTGCCGTGACCCTGCAAATAGGCCAACGGCTCCGCACCATCCGATGAATCCAACACCTCACCGGCATCATTTTTGAGGGTGTAGTGAATTTGCACGGCTTGGTTTTTCGCAATTTTCATCAAAAACTCCAACGGATTAGCTGCTTAATAATTCACCCACTACACCATGCGGCATCCAATCCGTCAACGAATTCGGTGCAAATATCGTCTGAATTTCGACAAAACAGCGAGCACATTGAAAGTAACGCACAAACCCTATTAACTATGCACCGAACTTCAATCACCGAACTCATCGAGGCGGCGCCATGAACATGACTCACTACATGCAACTGCTAGCAGACAACCAACCTTGGAATCTGCTGATCTTCATGGCGATTCCCGTAGTGCTGGCAGAAACTCTAGCAATCACCGAACTATACCTGCTCTTTACTCGCAAACTCGATGGCACAGTCGCTGCTCTTAATCGTTATACCGGCATGCTTGTTGGTATGTACTTCATCGGCGTGATTGTGTATCTCACCAAGAATGCAGTATTGCCACTCACGACTGCCGGTGAATGGCGCACATTCATTGATGTGGTGGCGGTACTCAGTTACCTAATTAGCGGGCTGCCACTCATTTGGATTGCGTTGCAAGAATTTGGATTAGTGAATAAAGGTTTGGGACAAGACGCCAAACTGAAAGTACATGCCATCTGCGTGGCGTTGTTTCTGATCTTCGGCCACATCGCCATGATTGCTGGCATGACCGACCCAAGTTTATTTGGTTACCAATCAGAAACTAGCGAACATATGAATCATGGCGACATGCAGCATGAGATGCATACTTCGGTTGACTGATTTCAACTTAAATAAGATGGCAGGTTTAAGTTGTAGCCTGCCATCTGGAGCCGAGTGATTTACTTTCTCGATGAAAGATTTTGACTCTTACGCGAACGAGAAAAGAAAATTCCTCCCAAACCTAGACCTAGGAGAGCAAGAGTGCTTGGCTCAGGAACTGAGGTAATTCCAGCTGCCAATGCATCAATCTCTCCTTCGCCAGGAGAATAGTTTCCCCCTACGAGAACGTCACCCGAAAACACAGCAAAGTAATTATATGACTGGTTGAAAGCCCACTGAGAAGTCCAATCATCTCCATTTTTATAAGCTGTTACATCATCAACACCTAATTCCCAGATGTCAGTGATTGTACCCTGCTCGTTACAAGCACTCAGCGATGATGTTGTGCAGCCAAAGATACGAAATTCAAACGGTTCCCAGAATTCATTTGTATTGCTCGCATTCCAGCCATGCTCAATTCCAGAGACAGCAATGACAGAGTTCAAGGCTGATTGACTATGAAATAATATTGCCGGATCGAACTGCGCGGCTTTGTGATCGGCAGTAGAAACAGCATCAGATACAGAGTAAGCAAATTCGTTGGTTGCGCCGGTTCCCGCAGCTATACCCGTCCAACCACTACCACCAGATACGTAGTTTAGGTATGAACTTGGGGATACAGTGCCACTATGTACAGTAGCAGTGTATGGAAGGGTAGCACCCCCTAACACTGTGCCAGCAAAACAAACAGACGCGCTGAGGAACGACCCCAGTAAAGCAAAGCTTATAGAATGAATTTTCATGTTTTCTCCTCAATGATCCTAAATTTGTGTGGCTGAATGCCACACCTAAACAGTTAAGCCTGCAATTTTTATACCACAAAGCTCATCGTTTATATGTATCAACAACTTGTTGCGTTGTTGCGCACTAAACTCCATCATGAAATCTCTGAATTGTAAAATCCGCCGACAACCTTCCAAAACTTATGTTAAATGGTTTATCACTGCATTTCGATCAATCATGAACAGAGATCCTATTGAGATCACTCCACCGTGACTGACTTCGCCAAGTTTCTTGGTTGATCTACATCCGTGCCTTTAAGAATGGCACAGTGATAGGACAACAACTGAAGTGGCAAGGTGTAAATGATCGCAGCTTGGAAGTGGCTGATATGCTTTGGCATATGAATCACGGTCACACCTTCAGAGGATTCGATACCTGAATCTGGATCGGCGAAAACATATAACTCACCACCGCGCGCACGCACTTCTTGCATGTTGGACTTCAGCTTTTCTAGTAAGTCATTATTTGGCGCCACTACAATCACAGGCATGTCGGTATCAACTAATGCCAATGGCCCATGCTTAAGTTCACCAGCAGGATAAGCCTCGGCATGAATGTATGAAATTTCTTTGAGCTTAAGCGCGCCTTCCATTGCAATGGGGTACATCTGCCCGCGACCTAAAAACAATGCGTGATGCTTATCAGCAAAAGACTTGGCCAACTCTTTAATCGTTGCATCTAGCTTTAATGTTTTTTCAATCAAGTTTGGGATTTCAATCAAGCGCTGTACCAAATTACGTTCGCGTTCTGCATCTGCGCTATGAAACTTTGCCAGCGCGACCACCAACATACCTAGCGCAGTGAGTTGCGTGGTAAACGCTTTGGTAGAAGCCACGCCAATTTCAGGGCCTGCACGCGTAAGCATCACCAGTTCCGATTCACGCACTAATGAACTTTCGGGTACATTACAAATGGCCAGTGAAGACAGATAGCCTGCTTGCTTGGCCATACGCAATCCAGCCAGCGTATCCGCAGTTTCACCCGACTGAGAAATGGTGACGAACAAAGTGTTTTTAGGCACCACAGGATTGCGATAGCGATATTCGCTAGCCACTTCCACCCAACACGGCAGTTGTGCGATTTGTTCAATGTAATACTTGGCGACCACACCCGCGTGATAACTGGTACCACACGCCACAATTTGTACTGCTTCCGTACGGCGCAGCACATCCATCGCGGTAGGACCAAATGCAGCTTCAAGTAACTTACCGCCAGCAACACGCTCTTCAAGCGTTTGCGCCACCGCACGTGATTGTTCATAAATTTCTTTGAGCATGTAATGCGGGTAATCGCCCTTCTCTGCCGCATCGGCTGACAACTCACTGACACGCACTGGACGTTGCACGACTTGACCTTCGCGATCTAATACGCGCAAGTGATCACCATACACTTCAGCGACATCGCCTTCTTCAAGGAACATGAAGTTACGCGTCACAGGCAGCAACGCAGAGACATCTGAGGCGACGAAGTGCTCGCCGTCACCCACACCAATAACCACAGGACAGCCCTCACGCGCTAACACCAGTTTGTCTGGTGTATTTTCAGAGAGTACAGCTAGCGCATACGCGCCTTCTAATTCTGCAACGGTAGCGCGCACAGATTTGAACAGATCACCATCGAGCTTCAACATGTGGTGATGAATGCGATGCGCAATGACTTCGGTATCAGTTTCAGATTCGAATTTATAACCCAACTGAATGAGTTCCTCGCGCAGCTCATCATGATTTTCGATGATGCCGTTATGCACAATGGAAATTCCATCTTTAGAAATATGCGGATGTGCATTGCGTTCAGCAGGCGCACCATGTGTCGCCCAACGTGTATGCGCAATGCCTAATCGTCCTGAAGTAGGACTGTCATCCAAGGCTTCTTGGAGATTTTTGACTTTACCTACAGTGCGTAGGCGCCCGAGTTTTTGACTGTCGGTCAGCACCGCCAAACCCGCAGAGTCGTAACCGCGATATTCAAGGCGACGCAGACCCTCGATCAGGATCGGCACGATATCTCGCTTGGCTACTCCACCCACAATTCCACACATATCAAACCTCTTACATGAGAGCCGCTTATAGCGCAGGCATTCTTTGTATTGTAACTCGCAATAACTCGATTAATGCTGAAGTTAAGACTTTTTAGTAGGACGCTTCCAACCTTCAATTGTCACTTGTTTAGAGCGCGCTAAAGTGAGCTTACCCGCAGGTGCATCTTTGGTAATGGTCGAGCCTGCACCGGTATTGGCACCTTTGCCAATCGTGACTGGCGCGATCAACATCGAGCCTGAACCGATAAAGACATTATCTTCAATCACGGTTTGCCATTTATTGGCGCCATCGTAATTCACCGTGATGGTACCCGCGCCAACATTCACGCCGCTGCCCACCGTCGCATCGCCAATATAAGTGAGATGATTGGCCTTACTACCAGAACCAATCTGACTCTTTTTCACTTCTACAAAGTTACCAATGTGCACATGGTCAGCCAGCTTGGTCTCTGGACGTAACCGCGCAAAAGGACCGATATGACATTCTGGGCCAATAACCACTTGATCGGTCACGCAATTGGCAAACAGCTCTGTGCCTTCAGCAATCGATGTGTCTTTGATGAAACAGTTTGGACCAATGCGCACGCCATCGGCTAAATGCACGCGACCTATGAATACGACATTAACATCGATGAATACATCTTTGCCGACTGTAACTTCACCGCGAATATCAATGCGCGTAGGATCAGCTAATGTCGCACCTTGTTGCATCAACTCTTTAGCACGCCAACTACGTAAGTGCGCTTCGACTTCAGCGAGTTGAGTTTTATCATTCACGCCCAATACTTCCGCTTCACTCGGCGCCAATATCGCCTCAACCTTTACACCATCGCGTACCGCCATCGTGACGATATCGGTCAAATAATATTCACCCTGTGCATTGTCATTTTTTAGTTGCGCCAGCCATTGCTTTAATTGACTGGCTTTAGCGGCTAGCAAACCCGTGTTAGCTTCATCAATGCTGCGTTCTTTAGTGTTGGCATCCTTGTGTTCAACAATACGCACAACGCCACCCATGTTATTACGCACAATGCGGCCATAACCGGTGGGGTCGGCTAACTTAACGCTGAGCAATCCCACCGACCCTTGCGCCACCGCATCCAGTAAAGGCTGCAAAGTTTGTGGGCGTGTCAGTGGTACATCGCCATAGAGCACTAATACCGTTTGATCATCGGCAATGTGCGGCATGGCTTGCGCCAACGCATGACCGGTGCCGAGTTGTTGCGCTTGCAAGACCCAGTTGATTGCCGAATCGTTAATCGCAGCACGGACTTGTTCCCCGCCATGACCATAGACCACATGAATATACGCCGCCTGCAAACTACGGGCAGTATGGAGCACATGGCTCAACAAAGGCACGCCCGCCAAGGGCTGCAACACCTTGGGCAACTTTGAATTCATGCGCTTGCCTTGACCGGCCGCCAGAATAACGATGGACAATGACATGAGGTAATCCTAGTAGATCAATTACACAACTGTAGGCGGGTCAAATACGCCAGACAAGTCGTTACGCTGATTTCTTTTAGTTATGACAAATAAAAACGCGCCCGGAGTAACTCTGCGGACGCGTTTAGTGCACATGATACAGGTGCTTACAACAGTGATTATTTTTGCTTACGCAACCGACCGATGGCTTTGAGTTGTGCCACCGCACGCAGCAATTCGGCCTGTGCTTCCGCCACCTCGATTGCGTCAGTACGATTTGCCAGCGCATCCTCAGCACGTTGCTTGGCTTGCAGAGCAGCGGCTTCATCCAGATCTTTCGCACGAATTGCTGTATCGGCTAGTACTGTCACCAGATGCGGCTGAATCTCTAACGCGCCACCCGAAACATACACATGCTGCTCTTCACCCGAGGGTAACTGCACACGCAATTCACCCGGACGCAACGTGGTGAGCAAGGGTGCGTGACGCGGCGCAATGCCGATGTCACCCAACTGCGCTGGTGCAAAGACCATTGTCGCTTCGCCACTGAAGATTTCACCTTCAGCGCTTACGACATCAACATGAATAGTTGCCATGATCTGCCTTATGCCTGCTTATTGAAGCTTCTTGGCTTTTTCAACCGCTTCTTCGATTGAACCCACCATGTAGAAGGCCTGTTCTGGCAAGTGATCATATTCACCAGCAAGAATGCCCTTAAAGCCACGGATGGTGTCCTTCAATGACACGTACTTACCAGGGCTGCCGGTAAACACTTCAGCCACATGGAATGGCTGTGACAAGAAGCGCTGAATCTTACGAGCGCGAGCCACGGCCAACTTATCTTCTTCAGACAATTCGTCCATACCCAGAATAGCGATGATGTCTTGCAGTTCTTTGTAGCGCTGCAACACAGCCTGTACACCACGTGCAGTGTTGTAATGTTCTTCACCAATCACCAGTGGATCGAGCTGACGGCTGGTGGAATCTAGTGGGTTTACCGCAGGATAAATACCCAGCGCGGCAATTTGACGATCCAACACTACCGTTGCATCCAAGTGGGCGAAGGTGGTGGCAGGTGATGGGTCGGTCAAGTCGTCGGCAGGCACGTATACGGCCTGAATAGAAGTGATGGAGCCCGTCTTAGTTGAAGTAATGCGTTCTTGCAGTACGCCCATTTCTTCAGCCAGAGTAGGCTGATAACCCACAGCGGAAGGCATACGGCCGAGCAATGCGGACACTTCAGTACCAGCCAGCGTGTAACGATAAATGTTATCAACGAAGAACAGCACGTCACGGCCTTTGCCGTTAGCTTGCTTTTCGTCACGGAAGTATTCGGCCATGGTCAAACCAGTCAATGCCACGCGCAGACGGTTGCCTGGTGGCTCGTTCATCTGACCGTACACCATCGCTACTTTTGATTCAGCGAGGTTGTCCAGCTTGATCACGCCAGACTCAGCCATTTCGTGGTAGAAATCGTTACCTTCGCGAGTACGCTCACCCACGCCCGCGAACACAGACAAACCCGAGTGCGCCTTGGCGATGTTGTTAATCAATTCCAGCATGTTCACGGTCTTGCCCACACCGGCACCACCGAACAGACCGATCTTGCCGCCCTTAGCAAATGGCACGAGCAAGTCGATCACCTTAATACCAGTTTCCAACAAATCTTGACCGCCAGTTTGTTCGTCATAGGTTGGCGCTGCGCGGTGAATTGGCCAGTATTCTTCGGCATTCACTGGACCCACTTCATCTTGTGGTGTGCCCAGCACGTCCATGATGCGACCCAAAGTAGCCTTACCAACAGGCACAGAAATTGGCTTGCCGGTGGCTTCAACAGCCAAGCCGCGCTTCAAACCTTCGGATACGCCCATGGCGATGGTACGAACTACGCCATCACCCAACTGCTGTTGGACTTCCAGCGTTAATCCGCCATCCACAAGCTTGAGCGCTTCGTAAACCTTAGGAATGTTCTCACGTGGAAACTCCACGTCGATCACCGCACCGATGATTTGCACGATCTTGCCGGTAGCCATCTTCAATTTCCTCTTGGGCTGCTGCGACTGTTATCGCAGCGAGTCAACACTAAAACTCTATACAAAAATTCTTTAATCAAAACCATTACACAGCTGCTGCGCCACCCACGATTTCCGAAATTTCCTTGGTAATCGCAGCCTGACGAGCCTTGTTGTACACGCGCTGCAGTTCTTGAATCAACGAACCGGCGTTATCGGTTGCGCTCTTCATGGCCACCATTCGTGCAGCCATTTCGCAGGCGACATTTTCAACTGCGCCCTGATACACCTGAGATTCGATGTAGCGCATCAACAAACCATCTAGCAGTTCTGCAGCTGAAGGTTCATAGATGTAATCCCACATTTTCTGCAACTTATCGCCATCTTCAGTCACCACCGGTAACAATTGCTTCACGGTTGGCTTCTGAGTCATGCTGTTCACGAATACGTTATTGACCACAAACAAGCGATCTAACTTACCTTCACAGTACATATCGAGCATCACTTTTACGTTGCCGACTAAATCAGCCACATGAGGATGATCACCTAAATGCGTCACGGTACCCAAAGTATCGACATTCTTTAGACGACGGAAAAACTGTACCGCCTTTGAACCAATCAGACTTAGATGAACGCTGCAGCCTTTGGCCTGCCATTCGCGCATAGAAGCCATCGCTGCCTTAAACAAATTAACGTTCAGACCACCGCACAAGCCACGATCAGTACTGATGATAATCAGACCGACTGACTTAGCTTCACGATCCACAAGATAGGGATGCTTGAAGTCAGGGTTTGCCAAACGCAAGTGACCAATCACCCGACGAATACGCTCAGCATAAGGACGCGAGGCACGCATGCGATCCTGCGCCTTACGCATTTTGCTGGCGGCCACCATTTGCATGGCCTTGGTGATCTTCTGAGTATTTTTAATACTCGCGATCTTGGTGCGAATTTCTTTTGTGCCTGGCATGTCGGTGTCAGTACTGGTGAGTCAACAAATAACGGCCTAGTAACTGCCTGACGCTGCGAACTCGTCACAAATCTTTTTCAGCGTAGCTTCGTGCTTCTTCAGCACGGGCTCAGCATTGATGGCATCAACATCTGCCTTGAATGAGGTCTTAGCAAACGACTGCAGTGCAGCTTCAAATGCACCCACCTTTTTGGTGTCTACCTTATCCAAATAACCATTGTTCACGGCATAAATGGACAATGCCATTTCAGCCACAGACATTGGAGCGTATTGCTTTTGCTTCATCAACTCGGTCACGCGCTGACCGCGTTCCAATTGTTTACGAGTGGCCTCATCCAGATCAGAAGCAAACTGCGAGAACGCAGCCAATTCACGATACTGCGCCAATGACAGACGAATACCGCCGCCTAAGCGCTTGATGATGTCGGTTTGAGCGGCACCACCTACGCGGGACACGGAAATACCGGCGTTCATTGCAGGACGTACACCGGCGTTGAACAAATCAGATTCCAAGAAGATCTGACCGTCGGTAATCGAAATCACGTTAGTCGGCACGAATGCAGTCACGTCACCGGCCTGAGTTTCAATGATGGGCAACCCAGTTAACGAACCGGTCTTACCTTTCACGCGACCATTGGTGGCCTTTTCAACATACTCTTCGTTGACACGCGCAGCGCGCTCAAGCAAACGTGAGTGCAAATAGAACACGTCACCAGGATAGGCTTCACGACCTGGAGGACGACGCAGCAATAGGGAAATTTGACGATAGGCCCAAGCTTGCTTGGTCAAGTCATCGTAAATGACCAAGGCGTCTTCACCTTGATCCATGAAGTACTCACCCATGGCGCAACCAGCATACGGCGCAAGATATTGCATGGCTGCTGGCGTTGAAGCAGAAGCAGCGACAATGATGGTGTGATCCATTGCACCGTGCTCTTCAAGTTTACGTACCACGTTTGCAATCGAAGATTGCTTCTGACCGATAGCTACATAGATACATTTAATGCCGCTGCCCTTCTGGTTGATGATGGCATCAACAGCCATTGCGGTCTTACCAGTCTGGCGGTCACCGATGATTAATTCTCGCTGACCACGACCAATTGGCACCATCGAGTCAACGGCCTTATAACCGGTCTGTACAGGCTGATTCACCGACTTACGATAAATCACGCCTGGCGCTACGCGCTCAATGGGCGCTTGGCGCGCTGCATTGATTGGACCTTTGCCATCAATTGGATTACCCAACGCATCCACTACGCGACCGAGCAGGCCTTCGCCGACGGGCACTTCAAGAATACGGCCTGTGGTTTTCACCGTGTCGCCTTCAGCGATGTGCTTGTATTCACCGAGCACCACGGCACCGACTGAATCTTGTTCAAGGTTCAACGCCAGACCAAAGCTACCGCCTGGGAATTCAAGCATTTCGCCGTACTTCACATCGGCAAGACCGTGTACACGCACGATACCGTCAGTCACGGTGACCACAATACCTACATTGCGGTCTTCAGTTGCAGCTGAAAACTGTGCAATCTTGTTTTTGATCAGGTCGCTAATTTCAGAGGCCTTGATAGACATTTCCACTTCCTCACAGGAACTCGGTCAACCGAGTGTGCCGGTTTCTAAAAAATCAATTAGTAATCACATGAGCGAGACGGGCGAGACGTTCTTTCACCGAACCATCAATCACCAGATCGCCGTAACGAACCACTGCGCCACCCACTAACTTTGCATCGACTGAACAATGCATGCGTACATTGCGATTGAGCCGCTTTTTTAACGCCGCGGCCAATCGCTGCTGTTGCGATGCATCTAGTGGCACTGCAGAGATCACTTGTACATCGGCGACGCTTTCCGCATCAGCACGCATGGCCTCATACATTTGAGTAATGTGAGACAACAAAACAAGACGATGATTCTGCGCCAAGGTGGCAATAAAATTGCGCACAGCCTCATCGAATTGCTGACCAACCACCTCGTTAATCAAAGCAACCAACTGCGTTGGCGATACGTGAGGATGATTCAGCAAGCGCCGTACTGCGGCATCGTCAGTCACCGCAGTTGCAGCCGCCAAGGATGCAGACCATTGCTCAAAGCGACCATGCTGCTGCGCATATTCAAACGCAGCGCGCGCATAGGGTCGTGCGATGGTGGCTTTTTCGGCCATGCTTACTCCCTTACCCGCGCTCTATTTCAACAGCCAGCTGTTCGATCAGATCAGCATGGGTCTTAGCGTCAATTTCACGTCCCAGAACCCGAGCCGCACCGGTAATCGCCAGAGCGCCCACTTCAGCACGCAACTGATCACGTAAGCGACCTTTTTCCAGCGACACTTCTTGCTGTGCATCGTTAATTAAACGCTGCCCTTCAGCAATTGCGGTGTTTTTCGCTTCGTCGACCATTTCATTGGAACGACGACTCGCCTGATCAACAATTTTGGCAGCCTTATCGCGCGCTTCCTTGATGATGTCAGTAGCTTGAGCTTTGGCCTCAACAAGAGACTGTTGGCTCTTGTCGGCAGCACTTAAGCCTTCAGCAATTTTCTTCTGACGCTCTTCAATAGCATTGGTCAGTTCTGGCCAGATAAACTTGACTGAAAACCAGATCAGGATCGCGAATGCGATGCCTTGACCAATCATAGTTGCATTAAGGTTCATGGCGGTCCCGCAGTAATGCGCTTAACGAATTAGCCCAATTTTGCTAGCAGCGGATTGGAGAAAGCCAAGAACATGGCCAATGCCACACCAATTAGGAACGCAGCATCGATCAGACCAGCAAGCAAGAACATACGGCCTTGCAATGCAGGCATTAATTCAGGTTGGCGAGCAGCTGATTCCAAGAACTTGGAACCCATGATGGCGATACCGATACAGGCACCGATGGCACCCAAACCGATGATTAGACCCAGTGCAATTGCAGTATAGGCCTGTACTTGAGCAATATATTCCACGTTCTTCTCCTCGAAAAATTGGCTATGGAAGGTTGGTTAAAAAAACATCAAAACAAAAACATTCAAACCGAAAACAAACTCTAATGATGCTCATGCGCCATGGCGATATACACCACAGTCAGCACCATAAAAATGAACGCCTGCAGAGCAATAATCAAAATATGGAAGATCGCCCAAATCGATCCCATAAGAATCTGTCCAAACATTGATAGACCAGAACCCAGCGTCAACCCAGTCCAGGTTGCGCCCAGCAAGGCAATCAACATAAACACCAATTCACCAGCATACATGTTACCGAACAGTCGCATTGCCAACGAAAATGGCTTAGCACATAACTCAATGATATTAATTGCTAAATTTGGCAACCATAGCGCAGGGCTGGCACCAAATGGCGCAGTAATCATTTCGTGACCAAAACCGCCCACACCTTTGGCCTTGAAACTGAAAAACAACACCAACAACAGCACGGTTAGCGACAAACCAAACGTGGTATTCAAGTCAGCGGTAGGCACCGCACGGAAGTAAATATGATGCGCTTCGTGCTCACCCACCACAAAACGCGCAGCCGTGCTCACTAGATCTAGGGGCAGCAAGTCCATGGCATTCATTAAGAATACCCAGACAAAGATAGTTAGCGCCAAAGGAGCAATGAACTTACGATCACCATGAAATACGTCTTTGACTTGGCCATCGACAAACTCCACGCACATTTCAACGAAGCACTGCCACTTACCAGGCACACCGGAGGTCGCCTTACGCGCAGCCAACCAGAATACAAAAATGCCAAGCACGCCCAAGACCGCCGAAACAATCAGCGAGTCAAGGTTGTACGACCAGAAGCCCTCACCTACAGTCCAGTGAGTCAAATGGTGGTTGATGTACTCAGTGCCAGTCTGAGTGGCTTCGGTCACTTCAGTGCTCATTGCCTACAATCAGTCCCATTCGTCAACGCGAGCTACGAAGCGCCGCGTAACCATAAACGACAAAACTCACCACATATGCCGCCAGCACATAGGCCGGCTTCAATGCTGGAGAACGAAAAGCAATCACGAGCAAAGCCAAGGTCAGTAGCACCTTAATAGCCCAGCCCATCACAAATCCCCACATGACGCGAGCCATCGAGGCACCTAAACCATGCCGAAGCACAGAAAATGCCATATAGGCTGTTGCCAATACCCCCACACCACCACCAACGACAACCGATAATGCCTGGCTGGTACCCGCTAAGACACCAAAAACCAGCGCCATCAGACTGGTGGCAACAACTTGGCTGCACACGATGACCAAGGCCTGTCGTCTAGCTTTTGTAACCGGGTTACTAATCACCTAAACCCCGTCTAAAAGCTGGGCATGAAAAAAACCACACGCTAACGCAATGTGGCCCAATTCGGATCCCTACAGGCAGGGGCGCCCGTGAAGGCGGCGCATTATAGGGAGTGAATACCCTAGCTTCAAGAAATGACGAGTTTTTATTTCACGAGGGCACCGAAAAGAACGGTCCGCCCTCAGAAGCAGCCCTCAATGGAGCTCGCTTATTTAATTCGCACCAAAATACCGTCTAGCTCATCCAGACTGTTATAGCTGATCACCAACTTGCCGCCGCCCTTGCCACTATGTTGCAACTGGACTTTGGCACCCAGTTTTTCAGCCAATTCGCTTTCCAATCGCTTAATGTCAGGATCAGGGCGTGGCGAGGGACCATCAGGTGCAGTTTCACTCTTTTCCATGCGGCGAACCAGCGCTTCGGTATCTCGCACCGACAAGCCTTTTTTCACTACCAAGGCACCCACTTCAACCTGTCGACGGGCACCACTGAGGCCAAGCAGAGCGCGGGCATGGCCCATCTCCAGCTCGCCCTGCTCCAACATTTGCTTCACTTCGTCGGCTAAATCCAAGAGACGCAATAAGTTAGACACCGCCGCACGCGAGCGCCCCACCGCCTCGGCGGCAGTTTGGTGAGTCATCTCGAACTCGCTGATTAAACGGGCGAGTGCCTTGGCTTCTTCTAAGGGATTGAGATTTTCACGCTGGATGTTCTCAATGAGCGCCATGGCAATGGCGGACTCATCCGGAATACGGCGAATGAGCGCAGGTACCTCATGCAATCCTGCCAACTGCGCCGCACGCCAGCGTCGCTCACCGGCAATAATTTCATAGCGTAGGGGCTGCCCGGGGGTTTGATCACCGAGTGGACGCACAACAATCGGCTGAATAATGCCCTGTACTTTGATGGAATCGGCCAGTTCCTGCAGCGACTCCTGCCGCATATCAATACGCGGCTGATATTTACCGCGCTGCAGCAAATCGATTGGCAACTTCGCTAAATCGCCATCCTTGCTCGCTGTCGGTGAAGCAACTTGTGGCTGAGCAGCTGGGGAAGTTTGGCTCAGTAAGGCACCGAGTCCACGCCCTAAACTAGAACGCTTAGTGACCATAATTTTTTCAGTTATTAGTGTTCAATAAATAATAGCGCAGTGTAATCGCGTAGACCGAGCAGACTCCAGCCGAAATCTATTTCTCAGTGCCGCGCGCCAGCGCCAACCCCGCCATTCGATCATCCTCTCGACGTAGCATTTCTCCCGCCAGCGCCAAATAAGCCAACGCGCCACGGGAGTCTTTATCGTAAACCAGCGCGGGCTGACCATGACTCGGCGCTTCGGCCAAACGCACATTGCGCGGAATCATAGTGCGATACACCTGCTCACCAAAATGCTCAATTAATTGGCGCGACACTTCATTGGCCAAGTTATTCCGAGGATCGTACATGGTGCGCAGAATGCCCTCGATATGCAGCACGGGATTAGCGCTGGCCTTAATTTGCTCAATGGTCTCAACCAGCGCTGTCAGCCCTTCAAGCGCGTAATACTCACATTGCATCGGAATCAGTACCGAATCTGCAGCGACTAAGGCATTAATCGTCAGCATGTTCAGCGAGGGTGGGCAATCAATGACGATGACATCAAATTGCGAACGGATGGGCGCTAACACTTCACGCAGACGAGTTTCGGCACCAGAGCTGCGGGTCAACTGCACTTCGGCAGCAACCAAATCTTGATTGCCAGGCAACAGCGTAAATTTGCTGTGCTCTATTGGCTGTAGCGCTTGCTCAATGGTGCATTCGCCTAACAACACCTCTGTGAGTGAATGCTGTAGTCCGCGCTTTTCAACTCCACAGCCCATGGTGGCATTGCCTTGTGGATCCATATCAATCAATAAAACACGACGCTGCGTCGCCGCCAACGAGGCGGTCAAATTGACGCTTGTGGTGGTCTTACCCACACCGCCTTTTTGATTGGTTACTGCGATGACACGTTTCATGAAATGCCGACTTGCGAACAACGAACGGTAGTTGACCTTAAAGCTATCATTAAAAGCGCACTTAAGTCCGGCAGAGTTCCACAAGATGGCGCTGTTCGTCTAGTCCAGGAATCTTTAATTCATGTACTGCGACCACCCGCCAGCCTTTAGGCACTGCGGCTAACTCCTCCTCGGGATAACGTCCTTTCATGGCCAGTAAACGTCCCTGCGGTGCACACAGATGACCACACCACAGCACAAAGTTTTCAATCGAGCCCATAGCGCGCGAGACCACACAGTCAAATAGACGCACAGGCCGGTAATCCTGAGCGCGCGTGTGTAGTACAGACACATTGGACAATTGCATCACTGCAGCGGCATGTTCGACAAAGCGTAATTTCTTATTAATAGAATCAATCAATAAAAACTCTTTATCTGGATTAATCACCGCTAGAGGCAATCCAGGAAAGCCGGCGCCGGTGCCAATATCGGCAATGTAACGACCCTGCAAATACGACTGAATCGACAAACTATCAAGCAGATGTTTACTCAGTTGCTGCTGCGGATCGCGGATTGCAGTCAGATTAATGCGCTGATTCCAATCATTTAGCTCATTTAATAATTTCAGCAGTGATTCACCTTGAGCAGCACTAAGCGAGATGCTCATTTGTGCTGCCGCCTTGCTTAAGGTGTCGATCATGCCGTGTTATTTAGGATTAAAAGATTGACCGAAAGAAAAGGCCGGTCGCCCGGCCTTTTGAATCACTCATAAATTGATTAGAGACTATTTTTTACATTGCCCACTGTCAGCAATTTGCTTGGTATCGCACAAACCGGTTTGGCTGGCGTAGAAGGCAGCAATCGCTGGAATATCTTTATCAGCCAATGCGCCGACAATGCCTGACATGATGGCATTCTTGCGCTTACCGCTCTTATAGTCGCGTAGCGCCTGTACCAAGTAATCGGCATGTTGGCCGGCAAGATTTGGATATTCAGGACCCACAGGCTGACCATCGGCCCCATGACATGCAGCACACACGGCAGCTGCCGCAGGTGCTTTACCTACTACTGGTGTTTTACGCGGGCCCTTGCCGGCAAAAAACGCAGCCATGTCGGCGCGATCCTGTTCACTATTACTGGCCGCATGAGCGTGCATCGTGGGATGCGCGCGATCGCCAGACGCATATTCCTTTAGTGCGGCCACCAAATAGGCGGCCTGCTGACCACCCAACTTTGGCACGCTATAAGTTGGATTAGCATTCTTGTAATTGGGAATACCGTGACAACCCTGACAGGTGTAAGCCAGCGTTTTGCCACGCGCGGCATCACCTTCGGCAACGGCCGCGGTCATTGGCATAGAAGCCATTAGCACCAGACTCACCAGCAAAGTCGAACGAAACTGCATATCCACTCTCCAGACAAACTTGTGGGCGATGGACTTGCCACAACCCTCATCAAACAGCTTGATTCAAGACGGGCAATCTTAGCGGAAAGCTAACACCGGTGGAAATGATCCGTGGCCCGTCAGATCGATACACAAACAAAAAGGCGCTTTGAACCGACAAAGCGCCTTGAACACAACGTCCAGCAACTGAATGTTAAATCCAGTTGCAGTAATGACTGATCAGCCGCGAGTGTATTTCTTGCGGAACTTATCGACGCGACCGCCGGTATCAACCGTCTTTTGCTTACCGGTATAAAACGGGTGGCAGTTAGAACACACTTCCAACTGCAAATTGTTGCCCGTTGAACGAGTGGTGAATGCATTACCGCAGCTGCAAGTTACGGTGATGTCTTTGTATTCGGGATGAATGCCGGCTTTCATGACTGTATTGGGCGCAACGCCCGGTTCCAGAAAAATGGGGCGCGCAGTGTAGCCGTGCCTTTGCACTTGCGCAAGAAAACTGCAGCAACGGATAACAACTCACACTCAGCTCAGCTAGCGACAACAACCCATCCCCAGCACCCCGCATAGGCCCATACGGGTTATCCACAAAAGCTGTGGATAAGTCTGTGCATTACCGTGTCATAAAATCGCCAAGTTGGCATCTTTGAACATATTTTGCAGGTGTGGTCAAAAATTAACCACCATCATTAATCATATAAAACAATAACTTACAGTCGTCGCTTGAGGTATCACCTGCCAAATCGGCACCAAGGCCTTATCTCATATGAAAGGCATCTGGATTGTGCATAAAAACCGTCGGCAGGTTTGATAGATTTGTAATATGTCAAGAAAAAACGCGATCTAAATCACATTTTCAGGCCGAACAAGGACTTAGCGATTCCGACCCTCAGGCGCGGTTCGCCTAACAATTTCGATGAGCGCTCAATTCGCTAAAAACAAGGAAACCAAATCGTTGAGAAATTGCCGCCCCAACGCAGTGGGCACCCAACGCTGATCCACCTCTTTCACTAGCAATCCCCGCTGCTCAGCCAGCATCACGCGCGACTCAATACTCGACCACAGCAAGCCCGTGCGCAACTCAAACAATGACTGAGTAAATCCATCCTGTAAGCGCAACGCATTGAGCATGAATTCAAACGGTAACTCTGTTTCATTGACCGGCTCATACCGTATCAGGCGCTGCGACACTGAAGCAGCTAAGTATTGCCGAGGTGGTTTCACACGCTCAGTACGCACCACTTGAGCGTTGTGAGTCAATTTGCCGTGCGCCCCAGCGCCAATGCCAAAGTAATCACCGAACTGCCAATAATTTAAGTTATGCACTGACCGACAGCCTGATTGAGCATAAGCAGACACTTCATAGTGCTGATAACCCGCCGCAGCCAACAGCGCCTGACATTCAAGCTGCATCGCAAAACACTGCTCATCATCTGGTAATTGCGGCGGTCGATGAAAAAATGGCGTACCGGGCTCAAGCGTTAATTGATAGTGCGATAAATGTGTCGGCTGCAATGCAATGGCCTGACGCAAATCTGACAATGCTTCGCTGAGCGTCTGCCCAGACAGCCCATACATCAAATCTAAATTGAAGTTATCAATACCTGCTTTTCTGAGCTCATCTACCGCCACCGCAATATCGTCACTGCCATGAATACGCCCCAGCTTAGTCAGCTGCGCTGAATCAAAACTTTGCGCACCCAAGGACACTCTATTGATACCCGCATCGCGATAACCTGCAAATCGCCCATGTTCAATGGTGCCCGGATTAGCTTCAAGCGTAACTTCTAAAGTCTCACTGACTGGTATTTGTTTTTTTATCTCTTCTAATAAGTGCGCAATACTTTCTGGACTAAAAAGGCTCGGCGTCCCGCCACCCATAAAAATAGACACCAATGGTCGATGCTCGTGCCCGATAACATCACGCGCAAAATCTTCCAGCAACGCACTAATGTACTGTTGTTCGGGCAACTGCCCGGGCGCTTTATGAGAATTGAAATCGCAGTAGGGGCACTTTTGTACACACCATGGAAAATGGACATACAACGCCAATGGTGGCGCAACTAGCACAACGCAGACCCAGCGGAAGCATTAGATAAAGCGCGCAATAATTGCTGCAACGCCTGACCGCGATGGCTGATGCTGTTTTTCAGCTCGGCACTGAGTTCTGCGGCGGTACAGCCATACTCAGACAACCAAAAAATAGGGTCGTAACCAAAGCCGCCCGCACCTTGTGTATACCGCGTAATACGTCCTTCCCAACTGGCCTCACAGATTATCGGGTTTTCATCTTTTGCATGGCGCACATACACTAACGCACACCGATAACGCGCAGTACGCGCCTTATCTTCAACATCATTTAATGCATGCAATAGTGTGTTGAGATTATCTGCATCACTGGCATTTACCCCAGCATAACGCGCTGAATAAATTCCAGGGGCGCCGTGTAACGCGTCCACTTCAATGCCCGAATCATCAGCAATGGCCGGCAAACCTGAAACGCGCGCCGCATGTCTTGCTTTCAGCAGTGCATTTGCAACAAAACTATCGCCATCTTCGATGACTTCTTCACGGGTGAACTGCGACTTAGGCAGCACATCAAACCCTAAGGGCTGCAACATCGCCTGTAACTCACGCAACTTACCGGCGTTATTAGTAGCAAGCACCACACGCATTAGCGCGCTTCCACCTCAGTATTCAGCGCTTCAAGTTGTAGCGCATGCAATTGATTAATCCCTTGCACGGCAAGATTTAACAATGCATCTAGCTCATGACGCTGCATGGCATGTCCTTCTGCCGTGCCTTGAATTTCAACAAAGCCACCGCCGTTGTTCATGACCACATTCATATCGGTTTCGGCGGAAGAATCTTCAGCGTAATCTAAATCCAATACCGCACGGCCTGACCAAATACCCACAGAAATCGCAGCCACTTGGGCATGAATGGGCGTTGATTTGAGCGTTCCCTTACGCATTAGCGCATCAATTGCATCAACCAAGGCTACATACGCCCCAGAAATTGCCGCTGTTCTCGTCCCGCCATCAGCCTGCAACACATCGCAATCGATAGTGATCGTGCGCTCGCCCAACCCTTTTAAATCAATAACAGCACGCAAGGCGCGTCCGATTAAACGCTGAATTTCTTGAGTGCGCCCTGTTTGTTTACCCTTAGCGGCTTCACGCGGTGAACGAGTATGTGTTGCTCGCGGCAACATACCGTATTCAGCCGTCACCCAACCTTGACCTTTACCGCGTAAAAACGCTGGCACGCTTTCTTCAACAGAAGCAGTACACAACACGCGTGTTTGCCCAAACTCAACGAGCACCGAGCCTTCGGCATGACGGGTAAAGCCACGAGTGAACTTGACGGCCCGCAGTTCATCCTCGGCCCGACCACTCGGCCGAGTGCTTAGCTGATTAGAATTCATATTCAACCTGATTTAAGTGAAGTTAGTCGCAGCGCAGCACGGCTGCGGTCGCATTGTCACTATACGGTGTTGCAGCCGTTACTGCTCGCTCCGCCAGTGAATTTAATGCTGACTGTAACGATACCTGCTCACGCATGAAGTCAGCAATTTCAGCATCTTTAAACTTTGCCCAGACGCCATCGGTACATAGCAGCAGCATATCTCCTGACTGTAGCCGTCTAGCGGTACTCAGGCTCATTTCGGGGATTTTAGGTTCGCCACCTAAGCAACATTCCACAAAATTACGCATGGGATGACCCGCTATTTCATTTTCAGTGATCCGTCCCTGACTGAGCAACACCTCCATATGACTATGATCGCGTGTGCGCTCTAGCACCTGTCCGTTGCGCACATGATAAACACGACTGTCACCGATATGCGCCCAATACGCTATGCCCTGCTGCACTAGACACAACGCCACTGTAGCGCGCGGCCTGGCCTCTGAAGGGCGACCGGCACCCAACTGCATCACCGCCTGATGTGCACGACCCAGCGCCAGATGAATGAATCCCAGCGGATCAAGCAGAGGGGTCGCTTGCTGCGCAAAGGCATCGCTAATACTTTGCAACGCCGTCATCGCTGCCAAACTGCCATCGGCATGCCCGCCCATACCATCCAACACAAGCAACAACGAACTGTCGGTCGTAGTGATGATGCCCACACGATCCTGATTTTCCATGCGATCACCCCGCAGGCTGATCTGTGCTACTTCAACTTCCAAACCAGGCTCTCCAGCAACATTCCAAGTAAGGCGGCACTGCATCGATACTGATACACTTTGCTCAGCACCTTATAGCAGTGCCCTCAGGCGAAAAAAAGCACTGGTGGTTCCATCTACCAACCTTTCGCCAAACTTTTATTTGTTTTGACCAAGATGAGCATTTGATGATTCGCAGTATGACTGGTTTTGCCCGACAAGAATGTCAGGGCGAATGGGGCACCTTGGTGTGCGAAATACGCACCGTCAATCACCGTTTTCTGGAGGTCTCGCTGCGCCTTCCTGAAGACCTGCGTTCACTAGATAGTGAGTTGCGACAACTGATTGCCACTGGGCTGCGCCGTGGCAAAGTTGATACCAGCCTATATTTGAAGTCGAGCGATACCAAGGCGCAACTGCAGGAGCTGAATCTGGAGTTATTACACCAACTGCATGGCCGCCTAAATACTGTACGCAGTACGCTACAGGCCGACGCTCCTATCAGCGCCCTTGATGTGCTGCGCTGGCCCGGCCTACTTAAAGAAGCGGAACGTGACAACAGTCCACTGCTGGTTGCTGCACAATCATTGGTTAAAAAGACTTTGGTTGAGTTAAATGAAATGCGTAGCCGCGAAGGTAGTCGTATTCACGAACTACTTGAGCAGCGCTGTATCGCCATCACCCAGCAGGTAGCCCTGGTTAAAACTAAGTTGCCAGATATTTCAGCTCGACAGCGTGAACGCTTGCTCACGCGCCTAGCCACACTGCCCACCCCCACCGATCATGATCGGCTTGAGCAAGAACTAGTGATATTTGCCCATAAAATGGACGTTGATGAGGAAATGGATCGATTAGGCAGTCACTTGGTAGAAATTCGCAGCGTCATTTCTTCTGATGAACCTGCAGGGCGCCGCTTAGATTTCCTCATGCAAGAATTAAATCGCGAAGCCAATACGCTGTCTTCTAAGTCACAAGATGCGGACACCACGCGCGCTGCCGTTGAGATCAAAGTGATCATTGAGCAAATGCGCGAGCAGATTCAGAACGTGGAATAACCTATGGTGCCGACCACTTCAGGACACTTGTATGTCATCGCTGCACCCTCTGGCGCGGGTAAGACGTCATTGGTCAAGGCCCTGCTGCAGTTAGAACCCAGCCTGCGTTTTTCTATTTCCTACACCACCCGCAAGATGCGTCCCAATGAAGTGAATGGTCGCGACTATCACTTCATCACCCATGCGGAATTCGAACGCATGATTGCTGCCGGTGATTTTTTAGAGCATGCCCAAGTCTTTGATAACTACTATGGGACTTCACGCACTCAAGTGGAACAAATACTGGCGCAGGGCACGAGCGTGATTTTGGAAATTGACTGGCAAGGCGCGCAACAAATTCGCAGTACGCTGCCCAGCTGTCGCAGCATTTTCATTTTGCCGCCCAGCCGTGCCGAACTAGAGCGCCGTTTGCGCGGTCGTGGCACGGATGATGAGGCGGTGATTGAGCGACGACTGCGCGATGCCGTCAGCGACATGAGTCATTGGGCGGAATTCGACTATGTAGTCATTAATGATCAGTTCGAGACGGCATTGGCGGAGTTACATGCCATTGTTTTGGGTCAGGGCAGCGTATTACGCGCCGACCGACCCGCCCTAAAGCCGGTCATTGCGGGGCTGTTAACCTCTTAAATTTACTCTGAATTTTAGTAAATCGGGTTATCTCCCAGCGATTCGCCCGCTATAATTGTCGTCCTTTTGAATTTCTCAGGTGTCCGTATGGCCCGCATTACCGTTGAAGATTGTCTGCAAAACGTGCCCAACTTGTTCAATCTGGTGTTGGTTGCCGCCAAACGTGCCCGTCGCATTGCCAATGGTGCTGAAGCCACCGTTGACCGCGAAAACGACAAGCCCACAGTTATCGCGCTGCGCGAAATTGCTGCCGGTCATGTCGGTCCTGAAATCTTGGACGAAGTGGATCGCCCACCAACACCTGAACTCAGCGCCTTGGACATGATGATGCCGGATGATTTCCGCGCGCCTCACCTTGGTATAAAGGGCGGACTGGATGATGACTTTGGCGATGATTTTGCCGAAAGCTTCAAACAAGAATTCAAAGATGACGCTCAAGCCACTAAGGCAGAATCTGAAGACGCCGAATAAGCACACACAGATTAATCCCGCCGGTTAATCACTATGGTCGATAGCGCGTCCTTCTTTGGTTTTCTGCCCATTGGACGACGCGCGATCGGCATCACGCAACTTTTAAATAAATTAGAAAGTTATCTGCCACCGGATCAGGTGGAACAGATTCGTGAAGCCTATGAGTTTGGCGCCTCAGCGCATGAGGGGCAGAAGCGCCGTAGCGGCGAGCCTTACATTGCTCATCCTGTAGCAGTGGCTGATTTGTTGGCTGACCTGCACATGGACAGCCAAACCATCATTGCCGCTATTTTGCATGATGTCATTGAAGATACCCCAACGCTCAAAGATGAAATTGCCGAGAAATTCGGCAAAGAAGTCGCCGAGATTGTTGACGGTGTATCAAAACTGGATCAGGTGCAATTCACCAGTCGTGCCGAAGCCCAAGCAGAAAGTTTCCGCAAAATGCTGCTGGCGATGGTGCAAGACATCCGCGTCATTATGGTGAAGCTGGCCGATCGGACACACAACATGCGCACTCTCGGCGCCATGCCCGAAGCAAAACGTCGCGCTATCGCTAAAGAAACACTCGATATTTATGCGCCCATCGCCAATCGTCTTGGCATTTACAACATTAAGAATGAATTGGAAGATCTTGGGCTACGAACGCTATATCCCAATCGCTACAAGGTGATTGAAAAGGCGGTCAAGGTCGCGCGCGGCAATCAAAGACAGTTTGTCGACAAAATTAAATCCACCATTGAAGAAGCGCTGAACAAAGCCGGCATTAAAGGCGTAGTGGAAGGTAGAGAAAAGCACCCCTTTAGCATTTACCAAAAAATGAAGCGCAAGCGCACTTCACTCAATGACATCGTCGATGTCTTCGGCTTCCGCATCATTGTCGATAGTGTGGATACTTGTTATCGCTGTCTGGGGTTGGTGCATAGTTTGTATCGACCCATGCCAGGCCGCTTTAAAGACTACATTGCCATTCCTCGAGTCAATGGCTATCAGTCGCTACACACTACATTGTTCGGACCCAATGGCCGGCCTGTAGAAGTACAACTGCGTACCGAAGGCATGCAACAAACTGCAGAGTCTGGTGTGGCAGCGCACTGGCAATATAAGTCAGGCGAAGCGAATGAAACCATGGCCGGTCATGATCGCGCACGCAAATGGATTCAACACTTGGTAGATATGCATGGCGGTAACTCCGAAGAATTTTTGGAAAGCGTCAAAGTAGATTTATTCCCAGACAAGGTTTACGTCTTTACTCCTAAGGGCGATATTCGTCGTCTGCCGCGTGGTGCTACTCCCGTGGATTTCGCCTATGCAGTACACACAGACGTTGGCAATCGCTGTGTGGCCGCGAAAATTGATCGTCGTTTAGTACCGCTGCGTACCCCACTCAGAAATGGTCAGACGGTCGAAATCATTACCGCCAAGGGCGCTACGCCTAATCCGACTTGGGATAGCTTTGTCGTCAGCGCCAAGGCCCGCGCATCGGTTCGTCATTATTTGAAGAACCTGAAAAAAGGCGAGGCAGCAGAATTGGGCAAACGCATGCTCAGCCAAGCGCTTGAAGAAATTAACCTCGCTTATAAAAACATTAGTGAACAACAACTAGATGCTCTAGCGCATTCACTGCAACTGACTGGCGCGACTGAGCTTCTAGAGAAAATTGGCTTGGGCGAGCGCTTGGCGCCATTAGTTGCACGACGACTATTGCCAAGTAGCCAAGTGGGTAACAAAGTTAAAGACAGTGGCCCACTGGCCATCGCCGGCACTGAAGGCCTGAGCGTTTCCTATGCGCGCTGCTGCTTTCCGATTCCTAATGATCCGATCATGGCGTATGTCACTAGCGGTCATGGCTTAGTTGTTCACCGCGAATCGTGTCCAAATCTTAAAACTTATCGTAAGCAACCAGAAAAGTGGCTGTCTGTGTCTTGGCAGGCCGCGCCTGAAAAGTTATTTGTGTCAGAAATACGCATTCACGTAAAAAGTCGCATCGGTGTGCTGGCAGCGATCTCGTCAGAAATTGCGGCCACGCATACCAGCATTGAAAAAGTCACCATCAATAACCGTGATGGCAATGTCAGTACGGAAATCTTTGAACTCCTCGTCAACGACCGCCATCATTTGGCACAGGTCATCAAGCGATTGCGCAAAATGCCTGATGTCGTCAAAGTAACGCGTAGTCAGCCTCGAGCTTCTTAAAGGTCTTATATGTCTCGCACCATTATCAGTTCACCGCATGCGCCCCAAGCCATTGGTACATATTCACAAGCTGTGAAGTGTGGCAGCACCGTGTATGTCTCCGGTCAAATCCCTCTCGATCCAAATACCGGCGCATTAGTCACTGGTGAGATGGATGCACACATTCGCCGTGTATTTGAAAATTTGCTGGCCATCATTAAAGCTGCTGGCGGTGATTTCTCACACGTGGCTAAATTAAATGTATTTCTCACTGACCTCAGTCATTTTGCGTTGGTCAATCAAATCATGAGTGAGTACTTCACTCAGCCGTATCCTGCGCGCGCCGCCATTCAAGTCGCAGCCTTGCCTAAGGGTGCTGAAGTAGAAATGGATTGCGTTGTCGAACTATAAAGACTCATTTAAAACTCAACCTCACTTACATGAGTTTCGTTTTTCATATCAGCTCATCATTTCATGGCAGGCACTTCAAATAAGGCTGCTGTGACGGAATTAAGTCCAGTCACGTCGCTACGGGGGGTGGGGACGGCACTGGCTGAAAAATTGGCAACGCTAGACATTCGCACTATTCAAGATGTGCTGTTTCATTTGCCGTTTCGCTATGAAGATCGTACGCAAACCATCCCACTCGGCAGCCTGCAAGCTGGGATGCGTGCAGTGGTGGAAGGCGAAATCCAACTCAGTGAAGTGGCCTTTCGTGGTCGTCGCCAATTGCTGGTACGAATTAGCGATGACTCTGGCTGGCTAACGCTACGTTTTTTTCACTTTGGTGCCGCACAACAAACTCAACTGGCGCGCGGCACACGATTGCGATGTTTTGGGGAAGTGCGATCAGGACCGCAAACCTTAGAGATGGTTCATCCAGAATATCGCCGGATCACTGGCACAAGTGATTCTCCAGATAACGACACGCTCACGCCCATCTATCCAGCCAGTGAAGGACTACAACAAGCGCGCCTACGTCAACTCAGTACCGCTGCTTTAGAGACGCTCAGACAACACAGCATTCATGATTGGTTGCCTGTTGATTTATTACCTGACGCACGATGGCCCACACTCCAAGCGGCTTTACTTTACGTACATCGTCCACCCCCCGATGCGCGCCTTGAGTTAATGGCCGCAGGTCGTCATCCTGCACAACGCCGTCTCGCCTTCGAAGAACTTCTGGCGCAGCAACTGAGTTTGCGCCAACTCCGTCAAGACATTAAACGCGATGCAAGTTACGCCTTGCAGCAAGGCCATGAGCTGTTACAACAGTTCCGCAGCTCATTGCCTTTTCAGTTGACTGCTGCACAACAACGCGTCTGGCAAGAGATTGAACGCGACCTTGCGCAACCCCAACCCATGTTGCGCTTAGTACAAGGTGATGTAGGCTCTGGCAAAACCGTAGTTGCCGCCTTGGCAGCACTCAAAGCGGTGGCGTGTGGCATGCAAGCCGCATTGATGGCCCCCACAGAATTATTAGCCGAACAGCATGCGCGCAATTTTCAACGCTGGTTAGCACCGCTGAATATTGAGGTCGTATTACTGACAGGCAAACATACTGGCAAAACTCGTACAGCTATTTTGGAGTCGCTCGCTTTAGGAACAGCACGCATCGCTATTGGTACCCACGCGTTATTTCAATCTGAAGTGGTTTTTTCAAAGCTGGCCGTAGTCATCATCGATGAACAACATCGTTTTGGTGTGCATCAGCGTTTATTGCTCCGTGAAAAAGGCCTAGATGCAGGACATTACCCACATCAATTGATCATGACCGCCACACCCATTCCAAGGACTTTAGCGATGAGCGCCTATGCCGATTTAGATGTATCGGTCATTGATGAACTACCTCCAGGGCGCACACCGGTACAAACGGTAGTGGTTCCCGACAGTCGCCGTGATGAAATCGTGCAACGTGTGCGTGAAGCCTGCTTACAACAACGACAGGTGTACTGGGTCTGCCCCTTGATTGAAGAATCGGAACTACTCAGTGCGCAAGCCGCTGAAGAGACCTATACCACGCTACGCGCTGCCTTACCTGAGTTACGTATCGAGTTATTACATGGCCGCATGAACGGCAAACAAAAAGATGCCGTCATGGAACAATTCAAATCGCATCAAGCCGATGTACTGGTGGCCACTACCGTGATTGAAGTGGGCGTAGATGTACCCAATGCCAGTGTGATGGTGATTGAAAATGCAGAACGCATGGGATTGGCACAACTGCATCAATTGCGTGGCCGTGTCGGTCGTGGCAGTGCACAAAGCAGTTGCGTACTACTCTATCAATATCCGTTAAGTGAAGTCGCCCGCACCCGCCTACGCATCATGCGTGAGACTAACGATGGTTTTGAAATTGCGCGCTATGATCTCGAAATTCGTGGCCCTGGTGAGTTACTCGGCACACGACAAACTGGTTTGGTTCAATTACGTGTCGCAGATTTAATGCGCGATGCGGATTTACTGCCACAAGTACAGAAAGCGGCTGATACTTTACTTAGAGATCATCCTGAAAAGGTTGAGCCACTTTTAAAACGCTGGATTGGCCAGAGTGAGCAGTTTGGGAAGGTCTGAGCACACCCTACAATGACAACCTCAAAGTTAATTAATTTATTTAGGAAACCCGCCGGCATCAAAGTCTGACTGTGCTTCAACAAGCCACTCTGAGACTTCTTTTACTTTGATCAAAAAGTCCTCTCTATTACTCTGAGGAACACGATACCCTTGTCCACAGAGGGCATTCCTCATGTCCCAGTCTTTTGGTGGAGGGAACATGCATCCGCCTCCGTAATTTAACGGCGCAAAAGCCGCGATTTCAATCATTCCATCTGTTGTCATTCTTAGCTGTAGCGAGCCATATTTGAATTCGTAGACTCTAACGTAATCAGCAGACACGCGACCTTCTTCATATCTTCCCACGAATACATTCCCGCGTCGGGCAGCTTCTGTTACAACTCGATCAGCCGTCTTTAATGCAATCTTTTGGTAAAGCCAATCATTCAATAACTTACCAAGCTTGAGGTTGCTGACTAGTCCAGCGATGGCTGATACGATCAATCCGAAAAAGATAGCACCAACGTGCCTGTTGCCTGATTCGACCAAAAACATGCTCCAGATTAGCGCACTCCCAACTCCGAAGACCAAACTATAAAGCCATGAACGAATACGGTGATGCAACTGTATAGCCCTGTATTTTGCATTAATATGAAGAAGTTTCGACTTGATCTAACAGTTCTATTTTTTAGTTTGTAGCTGTCAGATTAGTTTTTAACTTCTATATGTTACATATATAGGTCCAATTTTTAAACATTGCTGCCTGACCACGGTACGCCCCACTTTCCGATCGTAAATTCCACACCGTTGCATTTTGAATCACAAAGCGCCTGCCGTTTTTAGCAATACGTACCCCAGAATAATCACTGATATACCCATCACGGGTTACGCGTTCGAGT
>CANGFV010000010.1 GCA_947453225.1 Pseudomonadota bacterium | reverse complement strand
TTCAAACTGAATATAGAAATTGAATTTGATCATCCTGTGTTCAGAAAGCGAGATCAAACTGGCACCATGGAGTTTTCCACCACGGCGTTCTTAAAAGAAATTAGTCGTGCTCGTACTTTTGGTTTTGTGAAAGATTTGGAGTTTTTGCGCTCACGTAATCTAGCCTTAGGCGGCACATTGGAAAACGCGATTGTTCTAGATGATTACCGCATTCTTAACGAAGATGGCCTGCGTTATGAAGATGAGTTTGTAAGGCACAAAATATTGGATGCGATTGGCGACTTGTATTTGATTGGTGGTCCCGTGTTGGGTGAATTCACGGGCTATAAGTCAGGACACGGGTTGAATAACAAATTACTGCGTGCGGTATTGTCTGATGCTAATGCCACTGAGGTAGTTACATTTACCGACGCTGAGCCTGCACCCATTGCCTTTAGCGCAGCGGCGGCATTTGCCTCAGCCTAGTTCGCGTGCATTGCCGACTCTAACCTTCAAGTGGACGAAGGTTTTCTCGCCGGCTTCAACTAAATATTTGCGCAGCTCATCTTGAGTAAATCTAATTTGCGCTGTCCATGCGGCCGAGTCTGTAGTCACCACCAAGGTATCTTCATGGTATGCAGCCGCCAGTACATGGTGCCGCTCTGGTCCGGCCAGCGCGTTGCGCACCTTGGCGGTCAGGCTCATGACCCGTTTGGCGCGCTGTTCCAAATTGGCCAACGCCCCAGAGTCATCCGATAAGAAGGATTTGAATGTGCTGGTCATCAGTGCAGTCGAGGGTGCTTTTAGGGTGCTAATTATGTCATTTGTTAGCCTAAAATGGCTTCTGCAGGTTGGATAAAACGACCTTGACCGTTAAGGTTCCTTTGGAAGGCAGATCAGTCTTAAGGAGTGCGTGTACAATATCGTACTTTTCAATGTGGATTGGAGTCTGGCGTGGCTAATTGGATAACTTCCCTGTTTGGTAGTCGTAATCAGCGACTGGTGGCAGGTTATAGCAGGCTGGTGGCCCGCATCAATGAGCTGGAGCCTGCGTACCGGGCGCTGAGTGATTCGCAGCTGCGCGATAAGACCAGTGAATTTCGCCAGCGTATTGTTTCGGGCATCGAACTCGACGCGCTACTGCCTGAAGCCTTTGCGACAGTGCGTGAAGCTTCGCATCGTACGCTAGGGCTTCGTCACTTTGATGTGCAGTTGATCGGCGGCATGACCTTGCATCAAGGAAAGATTGCAGAAATGCGTACTGGTGAAGGTAAAACCTTGATGGCAACCTTGCCAGTCTATCTTAATGCCCTGCCAGGTAAGGGTGTGCATGTCGTAACCGTCAACGAATACTTGGCACAACGCGATGCAGACTGGATGCGTCCAGTGTATGAATTCTTAGGCATGACCGTGGGTGTTGTTCGTAGCGGACAAGCCCCGCAAGAAAAGCAGTCAGCATATGCAGCTGATATTACTTACGGCACCAATAATGAATTTGGTTTTGATTACCTACGCGATAACTTGGCTTTCCGTTTAGAAGACCGCGCTCAGCGTGAGTTGAGTTATGCCATTGTTGACGAAGTTGATTCGATCCTGATTGATGAAGCGCGTACACCGCTGATCATTTCTGGTCCTGCTGAAGAGAGCGTTGAGCTCTACGTCAAAATTAATACTTTAGTGCCGCAATTAAAGCGCCAAGCCAGTGAAGAAGGTGAAGGCGATTACTGGGCCGATGAAAAAAGTCGGCAAGTTCATTTGTCGGACAGCGGTCACGAACGTGCCGAGCAATTATTTATCGAAGCTGGGCTACTTAGAGCAGATCAAAGTTTGTATGACCCGACGAACATTCGTTTGATGCATCATCTAAACGCCGCTCTGCGTGCACATTCTTTGTATCAACGCGATGTAGCTTATATTGTGCGCAATGGCGAAGTATTGATCGTTGATGAATTTACCGGTCGTACTTTGGCGGGTCGACGCTGGTCAGATGGCTTGCATCAGGCAATCGAAGCTAAAGAACGCGTTAAAGTGAATGAAGAAAATCAGACTGTTGCGTCTGTGACCTTCCAAAATTACTTCCGCATGTATAGCAAGTTGTCTGGAATGACAGGTACTGCGGATACCGAAGCATTTGAATTTCAGCAAATCTATGGACTGGAAGTAGTGGTGATTCCAACGCATCGTCCAATGGTTCGTAAAGATCATGCGGATCTGGTGTATCTCTCTCAGAAAGATAAGTTCGATGCCATTATTGCTGACATTAAAGAGTGTGTAGCGCGTCAGCAGCCGGTTTTAGTAGGTACAACTTCCATCGAAACTTCTGAATATTTATCAGGCCTATTGCAGGCACAAAATATCCCGCATGAAGTGCTTAATGCAAAACAGCATGAACGTGAAGCGATGATTGTTGCGCAGGCCGGTCGTGCAGGTGCGGTGACCATTGCAACCAACATGGCAGGTCGTGGTACAGATATCGTCTTGGGCGGTAACCTTGAAGTGGAGTTGCATACTCAAGGTGGTGAGATTGATGAAGCCACACGTGCACGGGTTAAAGCTGAATGGCAGCAGCGTCATGATGCGGTGTTAGCAGCCGGTGGTTTGCACATTATTGGTACTGAGCGACACGAGTCACGTCGTATTGATAATCAATTGCGTGGCCGCTCGGGTCGTCAAGGTGACTCTGGCTCAAGTCGCTTCTATCTTTCTATTGAAGATAACTTGATGCGTATCTTTGGTGATCCGGAGCGTACCAAGCGTTGGTTGCAAACTGCTGGTATGAAAGAAGGCGAAGTAATCGAAAGTCGTATGCTCAGCAAGCAGATCGAGCGTGCGCAGCGTAAGGTTGAAGCGCATAACTTTGATGCACGTAAAAATCTTCTTGAATATGACGATGTTGCGAATGATCAACGCAAGGTAATTTATCACCAGCGTTCAGAAATTATGCGGGCAGCCGATATGGCTGATGCGGTCACGGCAATTCGTCAGGAAGTGCTTGAAGAGCTGGTAGTGCGACATGTGCCGCAGCTTAGTGTTGAAGAGCAGTGGAATCTTCAGGCAGTGACCGAGCAAGTGGGCCGTGATTTCAATGTGCTAATTGATTTACAGTCTTGGGCTAAATCTCAAACCGCTCCAAGTGCACAAGATGTTGCTGATTACGTGGTCAAGCAAGTTGATTTGGCGTATCAGGCTAAGAGTGCCAGTTATGGTGGGCCAGTGATGCGTCATTTAGAAAAAACATTGATGTTACAGCAGTTAGATACGCATTGGCGTGATCACTTGGCAGCGATGGATTATTTGCGTCAGGGTATTCATTTGCGTAGTTACGCGCAAAAAGATCCTAAACAAGAATATAAGCGTGAAGCGTTTGAGTTGTTTGGCGCAATGCTAGATCGCATTAAGTACGATACGGTTTCGTTATTGTCTCGTCTTCATGTTCGTAGTGAAGCCGAAATAGAAGCTGAAGCCGCTGCACGACAAAAGCGGCTAGAGGCTGCATTACAAACTCAACATGCTGCGCCTCAGTCACTAGTAGGTTCGGACGATCAGTTACCGCAAGACCAAGAAGCGACTAATGAGCCAACCCGTGAACAAGTCGTACGTGAAGGTCCCAAAGTGGGACGCAATGATCCATGTCCGTGTGGCTCTGGAAAGAAATACAAGCATTGCCACGGTACGCTAGAAAACTGATCTAACCTATGTCCCATGCACCCAAAAAAGCCATTCATGTTGTGGCAGGTGCATTGGTGTCGTTGCAAGGTCAGATACTGATTGCGCAACGACCCATTGGGAAGCATATGGCTGGGGGATGGGAGTTTCCTGGTGGCAAAGTCGATCAGGGTGAAACAGCACTGGCGGCATTGCGGCGAGAATTACTAGAAGAGCTGGGCGTAGAAGTTACTGCTGCTGAATACTTGGTCAGCTGTGAACATGAGTATGAAGATAGGCATGTTCACTTAGAGTTATGGCTGGTCACTGAGTTTACTGGCACACCCCAACCCTTAGACCATCAAGCTCTACGGTGGGCCAGTGTGGAAGAGTTGAATGAATCTGATTTACTTCCGGCAGACCAGCCATTAATCGCTGCGTTGGTTCAGAGACTTGTATGAGAACTTTAGGAGAATGTTAGGGAGAAACAAGGAGGTTTATATAGTCAAAGTAAGGGTGAAACATTGCTCAACAAGTAGAAAAACTAATGAGCCGGTTATGCAAATGTTAGGCAAACGTTAGGCAGAAGGGTTTGGGGTAGATCAATACATCGCTGAGTGGTAAATTAGAATTACTTAGCTGAGTATCGACTTAGTAACCATAAAAAAGCTGCGATTAAAATTCTAATAAAAATGTAACAAGTGCTCAGAGCAATTGGCTCATGATGCATGTGGATTTAATAATAAGGGCATTTTATGAAAATTTCCCCCATTACCGAAGCTGAACGTTTTAAACATCTAGATGTGATCAGGGGTTTTGCTCTGCTGGGTATTTTGCTCATGAATATTGTTTCAATGGGTGGGTTATGGCGTGCATATGACAATCCTCTGATGTTCGGACATGCGGGCAATCTAAACACGGGTATCTGGATATTCCTTCATATTTTTATGGAGGGAAAAATGCGTGCATTATTTTCAATAATGTATGGTGCAACAATCATCTTTTTGACTTCCCGTCTGGAGCAACAAAGCACAGAAAGTGCTGACATATACTTCCGCAGAACGCTATGGCTATTCGTGTTTGGCATAGCGCATGCCTACTTATTATTTGATGGTGATATTTTGTTTACCTATGCAATTTGTGGGCTTTTTCTTTATCCATTCAGAAAGTTAAATCCAAAGGTATTGTTTGGCATTGCAGCTCTAATTATTGGGATGAATGCATATGTTTCCTACCAAAGGGCAGCTGAGACACGCTCTGTCATTTCCCTTGGTAAAGCTGCTATGGAGGCTAGCAGCAATAATCAAGAATTGACGGAGGAACAGGCAGAAGATCTCAATGATTACAACGACTGGTCTAAATACAGTACGCCAACTCTAAGGCAGATGGAAAAAGAAGCTAGGCCTTGGCGAGGAAGTGCACTCGAAGTATTAAAAACAAGGGCTGAAGAAGTGTTTGATAATCACTCAGATCCAATATATTCGTTTGGGAATACTAAGTATGACGTATGGTGCATGATGCTGGTAGGAATGGCCTTATTAAGGTTAGGTATTCTGACTGGGGAAAAAAGCCAAAGTTTTTATTTAAAGTTTTTATTGTTCGGGTATGGGGTGGGGGTGCTAATTAATTCATTTACTGCTTGGCAGATTGTTCAAAGCCAGTTTGATCCATTTACAATGGACTTAATGAGTACTACTTATGATGTAGGTAGGTTGCTGGTTGCTTTTGGACATATTGCGTTGCTAATGCTGATTGTAAAATCTGGGTTAATGCAGTGGTTCACAGGGCGACTGGCTTTAATTGGTCAAACTGCTTTAAGTAACTATATTTTTCAATCATTGATTACTTCAGTCATATTTACAGGGTATGGGTTTGAGCTTTATGGTCGTCTTGATTACTACCAGCTATATATTGTTGTGATTGCGATATGGTGCGTGCAGTTAGTTATTACTCCAATATGGTTACGAAGCTTTAAGTATGGCCCGTTAGAATGGTTGTTACGCTCCCTGACATATTGGAATAGTCAGCCCATGCTCCGTTGATGATTTATAACAAAAGTTCAGAGGTTTAGCTGAGAACTTTAGGTGGGGAACGAGCAGGAACAAGGAGGTTAGGATAGTGAAAGTCAGGTCTAAGCATTGCTCAACAAGTAGAAAAACTAATGGGCAAGTTATGCAAATGTTAGGCAAACGCTAGGCAAAAGGTTTTGAGCAAGTGTACGGAAACCGGACAGTTGTTCAGGTGTCGTTTAAAGCGACAGTAGCTGTAGTGTCGTGTTAATCGACAGGTGAGAAGCGAGTACGTGTGCTCGTTTAGAAAGCCACTGGAACGCCATGACGGTTGACGTTCCAGTGTGGGTTACCAATTAAGGAATAACACGTTCCCAACTGAACGGGCCAAAGCTGGTTGCAGTGACTGGGCTATTAACACGTGGATTAATAGTTAGTCGTGTGTACTGTAAAGGGAATGTACTGCCATGCACCACTAACCGGTGGAAATTAGCAACGCCATCGGCATAGTAAGGATGGTTATCATAGTTATCATCTGTACAAGCCGCAGTATCAGTTCCTGTGGCAGTTTCAATAATACAAGCAGCATTGTTCTGTAGTGGGTTATCAGATCGGAACTTATGAGAATCGCCGTTGACCAACAAGACTGGCTTGCTGAAGTCTTTGGTAAGAGCCGCGATTTTTGCAATGAAAGGCTCGTAGTTTGCAATGTGTGTCATAGGAGCGCCATCAAGATCCCACATGTCAGCCTGCTCAATAATGGCAATAGCCTTATCACCGTGCGCCTTTGCTAAAGCAAAAGCAGCTTCAAGCCAGCGTAGGTCTGCTGCAGTTCTTTGAGCTGCTTCTTGAATCTGTGGTCCAGATTTAGTCGCGCCAAATGCACCTGTATTCCATGTATCGTCGTCATTGTTTGAACCGCCGGGTACATTGATTGTTACGAACATGACCTGAGATTGCTCCCATAGTACGTTCTCAACATACTCTGCATCAGCAGGATGAGATGGATCAAATGCTTGAGCTTGTGAAGTTACGTACTTAGTGCGGCCGCCAAGTGTTTTACCAGCTTCGGGAAAGAACATGGAGCGGACTAGTGCAAGATTTGCTACTGGATGACCTGCTGCATAATCTACGTACTCATTTGATGAGTTTTTAACGCCACCGCCTTCTTTTGACTTTTGGCAATCAGTCCACTCGTTGTCGCCGGGGGTATATACCAACGGATCTTTGAATTGTGTCCAAAGATTAAAAACTGTTTGGTTGTAAGCCAGTGTGCAGTAAGTGCTACCAGAGTGAATGTCACCTGTATGAATGACCAAGTCAACTTTTGGGTCCCTATTAATAGCTGCGATGAATGCTGGTGTGGCAGCAATTTGTCTTGTGTCGCCAGGAATCGGTCCATTGGCGCTGTCAGGAACGAATATTGATCCTACTGGGCATTCATCTGCTGCGGCGGCAGCAGTAGGTGCTTTACACCCATAAGGAGCATCGCCATAAACCGCGATAGAAAAGCTACGCTCAGATTGCGATTCTTGGTAGTCATCACGATCTGCCAATGCAGGAAGTGCTGTGATAACTCCAGTAGTAAGTAAGATCGATAGGGGAAGTAATTTCTTCATAAATTCGCTCCGCTTAACCTGAAAATATTGACTAAAAGCTGATAAAAAATAATCTGCAGCTGTACTGGCTGTGGAATATTTCGGGTGAAACCCAGTGCATTAGGCCTTAATGAATTTATTGGTAAAATATTTCGGTTTATTTACAGGCAAATGAATTATTAATACTCTTAGGTGGAATTCGGTGGGCTATAAATAAAAATCATATGCGTATTATTAAAATATAATTGAATAAGTTAGGGGAAAGTGTCCGGAAACAGGACACTTGGTCAGGTTTTTTGTATAGAGACAGATTGGAATATTGGAAAAATCAATTCATTGGCGATGATTACGGAATGTGTAATCTTGTATAGCTGATAGCCTCATCCTTGCCCATGTATCGCTGTAGCGTCTTGAGTTCTGTTTTAGGTAGGTCAACCATAATCAGTCCATCAATTACATTTCCAAAATGTGGGTCAAGATTAAAGCCAAGTAACTTCCCACCAAATTTGATGTACTGACGGATAAGCACAGGAATGCCTTTGCGGTCTGGCTCTATGCCTGATAGCAAGTTAGAAAAATTATCGAGGCTGCTATCTCTAACAATTTCCTGGCTTAAGCCGGCTAGTGGATGGCGCCGTTTTACACCATTTCTTGCCTTGATTAATTTGGATAAATTTTCATCTAAATGGTGCTGCTTAAGAAAATCTATGAGCATCAGTCTTGATGTTGGCAAGTAATCATTGCTGATACTTACTGGTCCAAATAAGACTCTATATTGAGGATGTCTAACAACATAGCAACAAATGCCACGCCACAGCGCTAAGAGTGGAGCAAAATTACGTTGGTACTCTTCTCTAATAAATGATCTGCCAAGTTCAAGCGCACTGCCTTGTGCCATTTCTTCCTGCTGAAAAAGTTTCTTGTTTAGCTTGAATAGTGAGTGTGTATATAGGCCGCGCACTCCATAGTGGTTAAGAATCTGATCAACAGCTCCTATACGATAAGCGCCAACAATTTCCCCAGATGATGAGTTCCAGCAAATAAGGTGTGTGTAATAATTGTCATATAGATCGATATCACGTTCCTTGCCAGTACCTTCCCCTGCGCTACGAAATGTAATTTCACGCAGACGACCGATTTCTTGAAGGGTCCAAGGTAATTGCTTGGCTTGACCGTATGCGACTCTAAGCCCATTTATTTCAATTAATTGTTGTGAGCTTGGTAAGCTATTCAACTCTGCAGTAACGTAGCTTGGATTAATCTGAATAGCTACAGGATGTAAGTGTTTAGTTTTATCTAGGGCTGTTAATTTAAGTTCCTTATTGTGCTGCCCTTTATCTAAAGCATAAGTATGTAGACGGAGCAGATTACTGAGTGAGACGTCATCGCTTGTAGCCTGTATTTGCTCATTGGTGATTTTATTGCCAACCTTTGCATTAATTGTGTGACGACTTTTGTTTGCGAGCTCGCGAGGCAGAAGAGCTGTTCTAAATATGGGGTGAATTAGGCCTGCTAATTGGAACTTTGTGCTGTTGCCACCCGAGAAGTAAATTGGCGTAACTGGAGCTTCACACTTTCTTATAAGCCTAACTGCTGTCTGGCTCCATTGTGGATCAACGACATATCCATTTTTTAAGTGCAAGTGCGACACCGCACCTGCTGGGAATGTTGCTAATAGACCGCCTGATTTTACATGTGCAAGCGCAGTTCTTAATCCGCGTAGGTTGGATTGCTTCTTGCTAGGATCGAGAATATCAATAGGAATTAAAATATCGCGCAATTCAGGGATGCGCCATAGCATTTGGTTGGCTAATAAACGCACATCCTTACGGCGCTGTAAGAGTAAATTCATTAGCAGAAGGCCATCTAATCCGCCATAGGGATGATTGGCTATTACAATGGCTGGACCTTCAGAAGGTATGTTTGACAAGCAGTTATCACTAATTTGATAGCTCACCCCAAATAAATCGAGTGCCTTTTTGGTGAATTGTCCAATATCAGTGCAGTCCTGAAGCTCATAATAAACTTGAGTTATTTTCTCCAGTGCCAGCGTATGGGTGGCCACTGTATTGATCAGTGGCCCAAATACTCGAAGACGCGTTAATGGAGTATTTAGAGAGAATGGGTTGGCTGAATTATCAAAAGGTACTTCTAAGCTTTTGTTTGCCTGCATGATTTGGGTAGCAATAGACCAAAGACTGCTGAACCCTAAAGATATTAAGTTGCGGTTTGATTAAGATTTAATGTCTTTTTGATTAACAATTAAAAACCCCAGTTAACGGTCTCACTAAATCTCCGGTCGCAACCTATAAACGCTGACATTAGCATTGCTGCTTAAGGGTAGTTAAGCAGTGTGCAATGTTAGAAAAAGTTGTTGATAGTCTTTTAGTAGAACATGAAGAGTATTTAGAAGCTGGTAAGCTATTTCTCTTCACTCGCAAAGGTATCTTCCAAGCTCGCATCAATACGGCTGATAGTGATCGCCGTTATCTCTACCGTAGTCTTAGAACACGTGACTTGGACTTGGCTAGAAAGCTGGCCTCACAGTTCTACTATGAAGTCGAGTTCAGAAAGTCCGAACAGTTGCCACTCAGGTCCAAAACCTTTGGTCAGGTCATTGAAGAGTACATTGCACTGAGACAAGCCCAGTATGACCGTAGTGAACGAATGCCCGTCAACCATTCACACCAACGTGAAACCAGCATTTGGATGCTGAGGCAAATTAAGCGTGTTAGTCGGTTTTGGTTGGAGTACTGTGGAGGTCGGGCGGTAGGTCGGGTAGACAGTACGGTATTGAGGGACTACGTACAGTGGCGACGGGACTACTATCACCGCAAGCCCCAAGACCAATGGCCTCGTAATGCACGCCCCAATCCGGCCGACAAGACGCTGGAATGGGAAATCACCTTAGCTAAAACTCTACTCAAGTATGCGCACGAACGGGGCTACAGAGGGCAAGCTCAGTTACCGACTTGGCGTTTTAAGTCTAAAACTAGAATAGTCAGACCAGCCTTTACAGTCAGTGAAATGGCACGGGTACAGTGGGGATTTAGGGCTTGGATTAAATCGGCAGAGGGGGATAGTGAACGGCACTATCACCGCCAGCTACTTAGACACTATGTAGACATCCTAGCCAAAAGTGGGCTTAGGGTAGGCGAAGCCAATAACTTACTGACTAGTGATATTCACCCCTTTACTGACGGGTATGGTCAGAAAAACTATCAATTACAGGTCAAAGGTAAGACTGGCGCACGAGTAGTTATTCCACTTAAGTCAGCTGTGGCCAGTATTGAGGCTGTATTGGAGCTGAATCAGTACCAAAAGTCATATAAGGGCAGTTTTAGGGCACACCGCAAAGCCAAAAATGAAAACCGGGCTGATTGGTTCTTCCGCATGTTGGACGGCAATCGGGTCATTACACTGATAGACCAGTTTCAGATCTACCTAAAACACATTGATACTGATAAGAACAGGTACGGGGAAAAGTACACGCTCTACAGCCTCAGGCACTTCTACGCTGCACGCATGTTAGAGAAAAATGTACCTGTGTTCGACATTGCAAGGAATATGGGTACCAGTGTGCAGAATATTGAGCTCTATTACGGACGGAGTGTTACAGCACTGAACAAGGCCACAATGTTGGGGGGATGATGGAATGTCGCTTAAAGCGACAGTTTGGGTACAAGTGTCCGGAAACCGGACACTTGGGGTGGTGAGCATTGTGTTTTGAGTATGCACAGAAAGTATTCTCGCTATGCCTCTCATCCGTCCCACCACGATTTTATAAAACGCATATAAATCGGCTTAATAACCGTCGATTTGAAGCCAAAACTAAATACTGTTATGAACAGATATTTGGTGACAGTGAAGATACAGGGACAAAACGTTAGAACAATCATTGACGCTGAAAGTGCAGTACACGCAAGGCTGCTTGTTGATTACCGATTTGGCATGGGTAGCTTAATTGGACAGCCTCAAGCTATGGCTGAAGATGGAAATAACTACCCACGCTTTGATGACGTTGTGGCTGCTTATGAAAATATCGAGCCTATAAAACCCATCAAGCCCATCAAGCCCATTAAGCCAGCAGCGTCACCAGAGCAAGCACGTATCAACACACTGAAGCAGAATAAAGCTCGTGCTGATGCTGCTCTCAAGTCTGAACGTACAAGGCAGAAGACAGTTAGAGCACAGCAGACGTTATTCAAAACTTTGCGTTAGTGCCTAGATCAGTTCGACAGCATTTCTAAGTACACCCGGTCTCAAATCAATGTAACGCTGAGTGGTCGCCATATTTTTATGGCCAGCCAATGCCATCATTACGCGAGCACTGACGCCTTTTTCGGATAAGTTTGTAAGAAACCCACGCCTTCCTGAATGGCTAGAACAGCCATCAAAGCCAGCTTGCTTGTATAAGCTGTTGATTACCTGTGTCAGTGAGTTAGCTGAAAATCCTGCACTGCGCTGTGTTGGAAACAGTGGGAGTTTGGTATCTTTAATACGTCGACCCGCTACGTAAGCAGCTAGTTCACCACGCATGCGTTCATTCAAAAGTACAGTACGACCACGATCGCCTTTGGTTTGATTGGCGCTTAAATTGATTTCACTGCGTATCGTGCCATCTGCTGCAACAACATCGCAGTAACGTACAGCAGCCACTTCACCAATCCTCATGCCTGATAAATGGGTGAGTAAAATCATTGTGCGATTTCTGCGTGCGTTGTTTTTCTTGCTGACAAATTCCAGTAGTTTTTGCAGTTCTCGATCATTCAAAGTACGTGCTTGTTTTGGCATTGTAGTGTTGCTCCTGATAGTTAAATCGTGTGTTTATTGTGTTTTCATATCGCCAATTTCGCGACCGATTTTTTCCACATTTGATTTCAATGACTTATAGGCTTCGATAAGAAAATGTGCATTTCCTTATGAGTTGTATTTATGCACTGCTGCGAAATGCCACAAAAGAGTGCAGCTGCGTTAGATGCGTTTTAAGCGGTGATAAGCTACAGGGCTAGTAGTTGAGTGCTGATTTGGGCTTGCGCCGCGTGTAAGTGTTTTTACAGCTGGGCGCTTGCCATGGCAGCTCCGTGTGTGCGCTGTGCAGTTAGTTGCCCATTTGCAGAACAGGGCACCTGATTATTGTCGGGTAACCCGACATTTAGGTTGACAAGGTGACGATTTTCATCACGAACGAAGAGGCGAGCAGGTCTTTTGGCGTAATAGATGAAAACAAGGAGACGCGATGTAAGGCAGCACCAGATACCCGCTTGTCTCATGGGTGAATGTCGGGTTACCCGACAAATATCACGTTGCAAATATATGCTCTGGTGCCTATATGCTGGCACAATTAGGGACTACAAAACTGTCTACCCATCACATTGAACGTGTAGAGCTATGACTGCCCTCCAAACACTACTGACCACTTTTCGCAATGCTGCTGTCACCGAACGCGAAAAGGGTACTTACTTCGAAGAGCTGTGCATTCAGTACCTGAAGAATGAGGCCACCTATCGTGACCTATACAGCGATGTATGGACTTACGCGGACTGGGCGCAGCTGCAAGGATTGCCCAAAAATGACACTGGTATAGACCTCGTGGCCAAAACTCATGCCACCGATCAGTTCCACGCCATCCAGTGTAAGTTCTATGCTGAAAATCATCGGGTAGTCAAAGCAGACATAGACAGTTTTTTCACCGCTTCGGGTAAGAAAACCTTTTCTCATCGGGTGATTATCACTACAACAAGTAACTGGAGCGATAACGCCGAAGTGGCGCTTTATGATCAGCATCCACCAGTTAGCAAGATTGATCTGAACGATCTGGAAAGTAGTCAGATTGACTGGAGTAGGTACCAGCCCAAAAAGTCGCCTGTCCTGAAATCCAAAAAACAGCTCCGTGAGCATCAGAAAACTGCACTGACCGCTGTGCAATCAGGCTTTCAGGAAGCCAGTCGCGGCAAACTGATCATGGCCTGTGGAACTGGCAAAACCTTTACCGCACTCAAAGTGGCAGAAACGGTAGCGGGTAAAGGCAAGCGAGTACTGTTTTTAGTACCAAGTTTGGCGCTGTTGTCTCAAACACTCACTGAGTGGACGCAGGAAAGTGATATTCCGTTGCACAGCTTTGCAGTCTGTTCTGACAGCGACGTAGGTAAGAAAAAAGGCAAAGGGGATGACGATAAAGTTCAAACATTTGCCCATGAACTGCGTTATCCAGCCACTACCGAACCCAAGCGCCTCGCTGCTGAAATGGAAAGGCGACACGATAGCAGCCACATGAGTGTGGTGTTCAGTACTTACCATTCAATTGATGTAATCAGTAAGGCGCAGCATCAACACAAGATGGCAGATTTCGATTTGATTATCTGTGATGAGGCGCATCGTACAACGGGCGCTACTTTTGATGATGAAGATGAAAGTGCCTTTGTTAAGGTGCACGATAATAACTATCTACGCTCCGCCAAGCGTTTGTACATGACCGCCACACCACGCATCTATGGTGACATGGCCAAAGCAATGGCTGACAAAGACAATGTTGCACTCTGCTCAATGGACGATGAAAAGCTGTATGGCAAAGAGCTTTACGTCATCACTTTCTCAGAAGCAGTCAAGCGTGGCTTGTTATGCGATTACAAGGTCATAGTACTTACGGTAGATGCCATGCATGTTAGTCGCCGTTTGCAAGTTCTTCTAGATGATGGAAATAATGGCCTTAAAGTTGACGACGCTGGCAAGATTGTGGGTTGCTGGAAGGCGTTAGCCAAGATCGGCACTGCTGAGGAGCTTAGTGGTGACACCGATCCGATGCGACGTGCAGTAGCGTTCTGCCAAGTGATTGAAGCTAACAATAATGGAAAAGTACACAAAGTCAGCTCCAAGCAAATTGCTGGCATGTTCCAACGTGTAGTAGAGGCTTATCAGGAGCAGGAAGAAATTGAAGATGGCGCTCGATTGGTCTGCGAAGCGGAGCACGTCGATGGTGGTATGAATGCCACCGAAAAGGAAGAAAAACTCACGTGGTTGAAAGCAGACACCCCCGCCAACACCTGCCGCATTCTCAGCAATGTGCGCTGCCTATCTGAAGGGGTGGATGTACCTGCGCTAGATGCTGTGTTGTTTCTAACACCACGTAACTCACAGGTGGATGTGGTGCAATCCGTTGGCCGTGTGATGCGAAATGCGCCGGGCAAGAAACGCGGCTATGTGATTTTGCCAGTGGTTATTCCTGCTGGAGTTGAAGCCCATCAAGCACTGGATGACAACAAAACCTATAAGGTCGTGTGGCAAGTGCTTCAAGCCTTGCGCTCACACGATGATCGCTTCGATGCCATGATCAATAAGCTGGAGCTGGCAGGCAATGACAAGTCGAAAATGGAAGTGGTCGCTATCACTGATGAAATTCGCAGGAAATCTGATAAAGCCACCGGTAAGAAGAAAGATGAAGTTGCCAAAGGTGGCTTTACTATCGGCGAACCTGTGCCGAAAAAATACGGCAAGGAAGATAACCTCGATTTGCAATTTGAAGTGGGTGAAATCGAGCGTGCCTTGTACGCCAAGGTCGTACAGAAGTGTGGTAATCGCAGTCACTGGGAGGACTGGGCAAATGACATTGCCAAAATTGCTCGCACGCACATTGATCGCATCACCGGTATTTTGGAGAACCCAGCTAATACCAAAGAATTGAAAGCCTTTAACGCTTTTGCCCATGAATTGCGTGATGACTTGAATGACAGCATTAGCGATACCGAAATCATCGAAATGCTGGCGCAGCACTTGATCACCAAGCCGGTATTCGATGCCTTGTTTGAAGGCTATAGCTTTGCACAGCACAATCCCATGTCACAGGCGATGCAAGGTGTATTGGATGTATTGCAGGAACACAATCTAGATAAAGAAGCCGACACACTGGAAAAGTTCTATGCCAGCGTGAAACTTCGTGCCGAAGGTATTACTAACGCTGAAGGTAAACAGAAGATTGTGGTGGAACTGTATGACAAGTTCTTCCGCAATGCCTTCCCAAAAATGACTGAACGGCTGGGCATTGTCTATACGCCAGTAGAGGTGGTGGATTTTATTATCCACAGCGTTAATCACATTCTACAAACTGAGTTTAATCAGACCTTGGGTAGCAAGGGTGTGCACATCCTCGATCCATTTACTGGAACAGGTACGTTTATCACGCGACTGCTACAAAGCGGTCTGATCAAGCCAGAAGAGCTGCCACATAAATACAAGCATGAAATTCACGCCAATGAGATTGTGTTGCTGGCCTATTACATTGCAGCTATCAATATCGAAGCGGTCTATCACAGCATTGTTGGTGGTGACTATCAACCGTTTGAGGGCATTTGCTTAACGGATACCTTTCAGTTGTATGAGAAAGAAGATCTGGTCGATCAAATTCTGGTAAACAACAGTGCTCGACGTAAGCGGCAGAAGAAGCTGGATATACGAGTGATTATAGGAAACCCACCCTACTCAGTCGGCCAGAAAAGTGAGAACGACAATAATGACAACCTAGGCTACCCACATCTAGATAGTCGTATTCGAAACACTTATGTTGCTGCGTCTTCTCAAGCTATTGGTAAAAATCTGTTTACGACTCTTATATACGCGCTATCCGATGGGCATCTGACAGAATCGGAGAGAGTGGAGTGATCAGTTTTGTATCCGGGTCGGGCTATATAGAGAAGTTTGCAATGGATGGAATGCGTCGTAGTCTTGTAGATGAATTTACTAGCATACATGTAGTTAATTTGCGTGGAGACATACGTAAAAACATGCTTAGCAAAGGACGTGCAAAAGAGGGAGGTAATGTCTTCGATAGTGGGAGTATGACTGGGATAGCTATTACCGTCTTAGTCAAAAACCAGAGCTCATCACTGTCCGGGAATAAAATTATTTATCACGACATAGGTGACGACCTAAGCTCTAGAGAAAAGCGAGATCTTTTGAGGAGTTATTCCAGTATAAATGGAATTCCTACAAGCCGGTTGTGTAAAGTAACCCCAGACCAGCACGGAGACTGGCTTAATCAGCGCGATGACAGCGCAAATAATTTTCTACCTCTTGGTGCAAAAAAGGGTGAAAAAACAGTCCGACTTTTTGAAACATTCTCATATGGGGTTAATACAGCAAGAGATGCATGGTGCTACCAATATAGCCGGTCGTTGTTAGCTAAAAATATACAAAAAACAATAGATTTCTATACTGCGGAAGTCGATCGCTTTGCGCAAGCATGCAAGGACCTGCCCGAGATGGAAAGACCAGAATTAGAGAAATTTATCGATACCGATCCGCAGAAAATAAGTTGGGGAGTAAACCTTAAACAGGGAATATTGAAAGGTAAAAGCATCCAATATAACGGAGAATACATAGTTCAGAGCAGTTATCGGCCGTATACAAAGCAATGGTTATATTTCAACCGTCAACTAAACCATTCACTTTACCAGATACCATCACTATTCCCACAGAGTACAGCGCGCAACCTTCTTATTTGTATATCGGGTATTGGCGCCAGAAGTGGATTTTCTGCATTAGTAGTAAATACACCTCCTAATTTCCATGCTCTTGACACAGGTCAATGCTTCCCTATGTACATTTACGAAACAGCAGAAGATGAAGGCGAAATAGAGCTAGAAAGCACTGGTGATCTGTTCGCTGCCAAAAAGACGAAGCCTTCCACTGGTAATGGTCATTACGCCCGTAAAGATGCCATCACCGATGAAGGCCTGAAGCATTTTCAGGATGCTTATCCAAGTGAGAAGATCAGCAAGGAAGATCTGTTCTATTACGTGTACGGCTTGCTGCACTCGCCAGACTACCGAGAACGCTATGCTGACAACTTGAGTAAAGAATTGCCGCGCATCCCCGCCGTAAAAACCGCCAAAGATTTCTGGTATTTCTCTAAGGCAGGCCGCGATTTGGCTGATCTACATTTGAACTATGAAACTGTGACGCCTTATTCAGTGAAAATCGAAATCGCTGGCAAGACGGCCTTGACCGATGATGACTATCGCGTAGAAAAAATGAAGTATGGCAAGAACGGTAAGGATAAAGATCTTACAACCATGCACTACAACAACCGGATTACTTTGACCGGTATTCCGCTAGAGGCTTATGACTATGTGGTCAACGGCAAACCTGCTTTGGACTGGGTAGTCGAACGCCAGTGTGTAAAGACTGACAAGGACAGCGGCATTGTTAATGATGCCAATGACTGGGCAATCGAAACCATGCACAACCCCAAATATCCATTGGAGCTGTTCATGCGTGTTATTACCGTCAGTCTTGAAACCATGAAGATCGTCAACGGTTTACCCAAGTTGGATATATAGGCCATTTCGATGACTGTTTGGGATAAGGTGAATAAACTCGCCAAGGAATTTCTAGGAGATCAAGCGCCTGCTCCAGCTGACTTCTCGGCTTTGGGTAAGGCGATTGTGCCTGAGGATGCTAAACGAGAAGACAAGACCTTCACTTCATATCAGCCAGCAATAGAAGGTATTGAGGTGTTGCCTGAATACGAGTTTATCTTGCAGGCACTCAAGTCAGGTTGCCCTTCAATATTTGTCACGGGTAAGGCGGGCACGGGTAAATCGACGCTTATCCAATGGTTATGCCAGCAGTTGCAGGGTTGTGCTGTAGTTGCACCAACGGCCATCGCTGCCATCAATGTTCATGGCGATACCATTCATTCATTTTTTGGGCTGCCTCCAGCGCACATTGATCCAGATGGGAACTTTACCATCAAGGATAGAACTCGACCGATTCTAGAAAACGTCAAATATCTGATTGTCGATGAGGTGTCGATGGTATTGCCAAATGTGGTCGATGCCATGAGCACTATTCTAAAAAAGGTCAGGCGTAACAATATTCCTTTTGGTGGTGTGCCAACGATCTTCATCGGCGACCTATTGCAGCTGCCTCCGGTTGTGGATAGTCAGGAATTAGCAGTGTTTTACTCGCATAGATACAAGACGCCTTACTTTTTCTCGGCGGACATATTCCAAGATCAGCAGGTCATTCCTGTGCATCTGACCAAGGTTAGAAGGCAGTCTGATAGCGAGTTTATTGAGGCACTTAACCGAATTCGATTAAATGATAAGGCAGAAGCCGCAGTAGAGCTGCTTAATCGTCGTTGTTACAGTGCCAATACAGATGTGTCAAAAGGCGTGTATTTAGTGCCAACCAATGCCGCTGCCAAGTCCATCAATACACGCGAACTAGATAAGCTGTCTGGTGACTTGCGTGTGTACGAAGCCGCAGTTGCAGGTCAGGTACCGGTCAATCAATGGAAGTTGCCAGTGCCTGATCGCTTGGAGCTTAAGATTGGGGCAAAAGTTATTTTCCTGAAAAACAATAAGCCTCAATGGATCAATGGTGACACTGGAGTAGTCGTGGGTTTAGAGGAAGACCATATTCGGGTCAGAAAGGACAAAAGCGATAACGTAGTGATGGTAACTAAAGAAGCTTGGCACAAATTTAAGTACACCTATAACCACCAAGATAAGAAAATTGATCGAGAACAGGTTGGAACGTTTCAGCAGTTACCTGTGGCACTTGGGTGGGCTATCACAATTCATAAGTCTCAAGGCTTAACGCTAGATCATCTGACGCTGGACTTGGGTGCAGGTACGTTTGCAGCCGGACAGCTATATGTTGGCCTATCGCGAGCCAAGTCCATTGATGGAATTACTTTGGCAAAACCCATCGCTATGCGAAATGTCAAAGTAGATACGGCAGTTCTAGAGTTCTATAGGTTACTCGGGGTGGAAGGGCGGTAAATTCTTCTTCGAAATCCATCTAAAACTCGGTTAGAACCAAAAGGGTGACACATTGGGCGCGAGGTTATTTGCCCATTTTTGGTGCAACCAAGGTGAAAAGTCGAATCTATCAACTTTTGTGGATAACTTTTTTTGATTGGCGAAATGGCAGAATAAAAACAGTCACTTAATGGCGGTGATCTCGGTCAATTCAGGCGAATTTGATAGATTGGCTAACCCATCAACTTGAGAGGTAGAAACTTACTAGAGACGTTTTTCGGCCAATTTCGGCATTTTTTACTGTGCCTGGGGTGTCTTGGGTATCGTGCCCTGCTGGTGCTGGGGCTTGGATTTTTTGTCACGAGACATCTCCGGTTTGTATTTGATCATGCGCTGATAAGCCTCCTCAGCATCAAAGCGAGGTAAGGGGCGAGAGCTGTGCGAAGGGAAGAGGCCATGAGCGGCATTTTCAGTAATCAATTGGGCTCTTTTAATCATCCGATAGGTCAAGGTGGTTAAGGTCTCACGGGTTTCAATGTTCTTTTCCAGCGCCTTGTCTTTGAGTGGATCAATTTTGGCGCTGTAGGTTGGGCTGACCTTGCAAATGGCGCCCACCTTCCAAAGTGGTAGTTTTGGCTCCCTTGCCCGAGCCCAAAGTAGTCCAAGTCCGTGAATCAATGGCTGGTTGCGAAGGCGCTCAGCAGCCAGTGGGCGCCGGCTTTTGGCGGCTTTAATGGGCAAGCCGATTTTGTGTTGGTCTAGGCTTTTAGAGACCATCTCTAGTTGTTTCTTCTTCGGGATGCCCAGAGGAATGGCCATGATGACAGCGGCAGGGTGGTCGTCCCTTACTCGCATTACCTCAAAGTACTGGCTGATCTGCGCCATGACCTGTGGGGTCAGGGTGCCGCCTTTCTCAAGCTGAGCAATCGAATATGTTTTGGGGCGGGAGCCATCTTGATCATAGAGGTACTGGCCAGTTTGTGCCCACCATGTGGCGAAATTGACAGAGATTAGGTCGCCATATTCCTCGAACATCTGCAAAACTGGCTGGAACTTATCTAATAAGGCTAGCTTGTCTTCGGCAGAAAGCGGTTTCTTATTGGTTCCCTGATACAGCTGGGATACCCACTCTGCTTGCTCGGCCTTGCTGGGCTTCTCATGACTAATCCGTGCTGCCAGTGCATAGCTGGGGCTGATTCTGAGGTATTCAAACATCAGCATGACGTAGGGCTGTAGGCCACTGGATGTCGGCTTTTTAGGTTTGAGGGTGGCAGATGGGGGCATGTGGACAGGGTTCCATTAGAAAAACATGAACACTTAAGCGGTGTCGCCTTAAATGTATTTTTTTTGAAAAGCTGAAGTTGCGAATCTTCTCCCCGTAGCGAAATGCCACGGCATGTAGCTACAGGCACGTTGCAAGTTTCGACGAGCAACGAATTTTTATCTAGCAAGTTGCTAGGAATATTTTTAGAGGGTTCGTGAATGAATGCGGAAATTGAAGTAAAGAAATCAGACCATGATCGTCTGATACGGGAGCTGAATAACCTGCAGCGTGATTGCGCTAAGGTGCTTCGGTTGGTGGCAAGTACTCGTCATAAGGAATACGAGAATCTTGCGAAAATTTATCTGTGGTGGAAGGAGGCCAGCTCTGTAGAGGGGTTTCTGGAAGGCGTGCTGGCTGAATTCAAGGACTATCGCCTACAGGCTGTAGCTCATGGCTATAACTATGCGCCGGTCTTGATGCTGATGTTTGGCAAAACACTGAGCGATCAGGAGCGCAATAAGATGAGTCGTGCTTTGAATGCGTTGAACAATGAATTCAATCGCCATCCGCAGACTTATCGCTTTGATGCTGTGGCCAAACTGACAGGCTTTATCAAAAAGTCTGGAGGTCTGGTTCAGCTGGTGAAGCCCAGCTACAAAAAAGCAGAGCTGAGCGTAGACCTTGATCAGGAGTTGGTGGACGAAATGGCTGCTGAGGAACATGAGGCACAACAAGCAGACCAAAACGCAGCGATGTCAGCTGAATTGGCCAAGTTAGGTGTAAGTTTCAAAGTGGTTAAAACTAACAAGAAGGCTGGCGAACCTGAAATAAAAGAAAAGGAGAAAATCAAAGTGCTGTCGAAGGAAGCCGGTGATTTCTGGTCGCAAAATCAGCCTCTTGGCTTTGCTACTTTCAGCAGTGGAGTAGCAGCTAACGACGATGGCTACTCTTATGTGCTGGTAAAGCGCAATGGCACCGAGTACTCGGTGGTGAATACAGTCATAGACAAGGGGCTGATCAACGAAGGTCTGGTCACGGCCTATCGTAAGCAGTTCGCTGCATTGCCTGCGAGTGTGCGCACAGTATGTGAAACGCTGCGAACTCAGCTGCTGCCAATCAATGTGAAGCTTAATGATTCTGAGCTGGTGGAGATTAATGCAGAGGGTTCATCTGCTGATGATCAGAAGCTGGCGCGTGCACGCCTGCTGCACATCAGTCAGTCTAACCAGTTCGTGCTAAGCCAAGTAGGTCTGAGTGCAGGGGTAGTCACTCAAGTGACCCCCGTCGGTACTGTACTTGAGAAAGTCGATCACGACGTGGTGATGGCTCCCTTCAGCAAATTCAGCGCGGAAACACGCTTGGTTGGTAATGTTGATTTCAATTTATACAAGCCATTGCAAGGTGAGCAGATCCCTAAGACCGAAGACCCTAACATGATTTTCAGTCACCGCTTGGATCTTGTGAACAAGGCAAATGAATCAATGCGTATGTCGCTCTTGTTCCATTCGTTTATTGAGAAGACGGGGAGCTATGGTGGGCAGCCTGTTTATGACAATGCCTATGATATGCAAATCGAGAAGCGCGTAAATGTGTCCTGTGAGTTCATTGGACAGGTAGGCAATGAATTCGCAATGCCTTGGCTGGATAACATTGGTACCCATATGGTTCGCCCTTCGAATCAGCTGATCAAGCTGCGTATCACCGATTCTCAGATGTTGTTCAGCTATAAGTATCTGGGTGGTGAGTTCAAGGAGCATAAGGCTTGTTCATACGGGGACGGACTGTCAGCAAACGTGCTGACTGAGCAAGTGTTCTTGACGAAAGACCTGATGCCTGTACTCGCTGGTTTGGCATACCTGCCTATTATTGGTGGCGTGCAAGTAAAGGCTGATCAGTATGTGTTGTCATTGTCGTTCAGTACCAGTGCGGCAGACTACTTGATTGCGATACCTACATATGACATCGCTGCCAAGCGTCGTTCGACTGTGGGGTTCAGTCAATATATGCCCACTTTACGTGAGCTGAATGAGGCAGAACAGGAGGAGCAGTACATCAACAAGATCATGGCCAAGCATTCGATAAAAGATCATGAAGGCGAGCTATTGATTCCTGGTGTTGATCAATCAGAAGGAGTGGACTTCTATGCGTAACATTAACACTAAAGATAACGCTATCTATCTACCGGCAGTAAACGACAGTTTTGCCAAAGGCGTATTGGATGAGGTGAAGTCTGGCCGTCCTTTCCCAGATGACTTAAGTCCCAGTGACTTGATCTTCTGGAACGAGGGTAACAAGTTGTTTCACTACCCGTACATACTGCACTCGGCAGGGCTACATACAGTGGGAAGCTGGGTGGACAATGCCGTGACGCGTGCAGACAAGTCAAAGGTGATGATTCTTGCTGACAGTGGCGGATTTCAGGTGGGTACTGGCAAGCTGAAGGGCATCAAAAACCTGCGCCCGAATATGCCTGCTACTGAGGCAGTGTCAGTCTGGGAGTCTGCGCATCATGTTCGTCAGTGGGTACTGTCATGGCAAGAATCGTTTGCTACCCATGCCATGACACTGGATATGCCGCTGGGTATTACGCAGTCTGTAACGGGCGAGTCTCCCTTCGCTCGGTGCAGCATCGAGCAGCTGACGGCCATGACTGTGGATAACTTGCAGTACATTGACGTCTACCGCCAAGGCAATACTCGCTGGATCAATGTTGTACAAGGTGTGCACATTGCTGAAATCGAGTACTGGTGGAATGCGGTCAAGGGCTACAAGTTCGAAGGCTGGTCGCTGGCCGGAGGTGCGGGTGCTCGCGGTGGCTTGTATCAGGTGCTGTATACCATTCTGATGATGCGGGATGGGGGTGCATTTGAAGGTGGAGTAGACAATCTGCATGCACTGGGTGTGTCATCACTGAAGTGGGCTGTATTTTTGACGGCCATTCAGAAGGCACTGCGTAATCAGTATCCAGAGTTGCTGGTTACTTATGATTCGAGCAGTCCGTTTCAGACTGCCATGGTATATGAGAAGGTATATCAGGCGCCTGAGCTGGGGGTGGAGCCTAATAGCTGGAAGCTATCGACAAAGTTGTGTGAGCAGGGTTTCCGCTATCGTGGCAGTCAATTGCTGTTCCCGCATAAGTCCTCACCTCTGGCTGAAGTGATGACGCTGGGGGACCTGAACGTGAAGGGCGGTGAAACAGCGAAGAAGCATTTTGATAGCTTGAGTCTGTATATGTTGACGCATCACAATGTCTATGTGCAGCTGGATGCTATTCAGAAGGCAAACGAGGCAGCATTTGGCGTTGCGCGGCATGAGATGACACCCAAGGCGTATTTGGATGTGATTGATGTGATCGGCGAGGCATTTGAAGTGGACAACTGGCGCGAGTTCTTACTGGGTCACAAAGCGCTGCTTGATTCAGTTGCGCCTAACGCCTATGTCGCTGAGACAAAGGTTGATGAAGCAGCGTAGCTGACTGGTAGTTACGTGAATTGGCCGCCTTCGGGAGACGTCCTGATAGGCGGCTTTTTTTATTTGAAAGATATTGCGACAACTAGAAATGTAATCGTGGCCAATGGTGACTATAGGCTTGCGCAATCATCGCGACATCAAAATCTGAAGCTAGTGCATCAGCAATTAGGGATGCAGGGGTTGAGCAACCAGCCTAACGCCTAATGCTTCACATACACGACTGACTGTATCAAAGCGGGGTGCGCTGTCAGCACGAAGGGCTTTGTAAAGTGCTTCGCGAGTTATCCCAGCTGATTTGGCAATTTCGGTCATGCCTCGGGCACGTGCAATGTCGCCCAGTGCAGCCGCCAGTAATCCCGGATCGTTTTCTTCCAAGATGTCGGTTAAGTAAGCAGCAATAGCCTTCTCATTATCTAAATAAGGAGCGGCATCGAATTCGGGTAGGTCTTTGGCTTTAATGCGCTTGGTCATTGGGTTCACCTTTAATCTATTAAGTCGGCTAGGGTCTTGGCTTTGGTTATGTCACGAACTTGACTACGTTTCGAGCCACCTACCAGCAGAATGATTACTTCAGTACCACGTTGCGTAAAGTAGATACGCCACCCAGCGCCAACATGTATTCTCAGTTCAGAAACACCATTACCTACTGGTGCGACATCTCCCATTAGTCCACGCTCCAGTCGCTTGATTCTGGCTACAACGATACCTCGAACAGTGGGGTCGGGTAGTTTGTCTAGCCATTGCGTGAATTCAGGGAGTGATTTAATGGTGTACACGGCCGCAGTGTAATCGAACGGACACAGTTTGTCAATTTCAGAAGCGGTAGGTATATCCCACGTAAATTGAGTAGGAAACGTCCTGTAACCATGCAGTTTGGCATTTCAAGCGCCCGCACCCGTCCTTACAAGTTGCTCTTGTTGATTTCAAGCTCATCTTAATCAAATAGCCATATGGCAGGTGAGTGTAGGCTGGGCTATATGATTGCACTTCGCGCAATCAACTCAATGTCTTCTGGCAACTCACTTGCGTTCGTGCCATCAGACATTTCGTGCATTTAGGTCATCTGATCTATACATTTCGATAAGAATGGAGTTGATTGGTCAATTTGAATTAAATTGGCTTTTACCTGAGTGTTTATATCCTCTTCTTAAGTACTCCTTGCTAGGAAGCTCAAGCCAATGCCAATTTAATGGCAATGACTTAAGTAAGGGGCGGTACCCCTTGCTGAGGTGTTTTCACATCAACTGATATACACACAACTTGTTCGCACAAGGGAAAGGCAGGTTTTGCGATCTCCTTTTTACATGCTTGTCTTACGCAACACCACCCACAGCCTATATCAGCAGCCAATTGGGTGTGTTTGTGGGTTTAGAAATTGTCCCCCACTCACTTGAGCTTGGGTATGAACTGGCATTGTTTCTCATATATATGGAACAACCCATTCAAACCTGAAGCTTTTGCGCACTTCTGCGCACAACCATTCCAACATCACTAATGTTTCTGCGACATAGGCGCGACATTCAGGCATCCAGTACTGAAAAGCACTGGGTAGAGTGATGAGGCGAACAGTAAGGGTTCGTTTGCGTACCGCCACACATCAGAGCGGAGTTTGCAGCACTGTCACAACCGGCGTTCCAACCTTATGCTTACTTGTACTGGTATTTATGCCGGTGATAATAAAAGCAGTAAATTATTGATATGAGCGTATCAGTAGCCATGCCTGCCAATCTCGTCCATCCATGGCAACTGATATGAAAATCAAAAGACTTCAAGGTTGATCTAATCAGCCGGTCTATCTCCGGTCGTATCCACTATCAGGCGAAGTTACTGTTGTGTCACTTGAATAAATACAGGAGACACCGATGACAACACTTGCTTCACTCAAACTGGTTTCAGCCAAAAAGCCCCTCAGGTCACCGAACGTTACACGCCGTAACAAGCTGTGTGAAAAACTGTTGGAACAGATAAAGCTGGCGGATGCGCTGAGTAAGGGTGAAACCTATGCACCTACCCGCACCAAGACCACACGGGATGCGAACGGCAATCGGGTGGAGTTCACCAAGACCAAACGCATCAAGCCATGGTGGTTTACCGATACCGGTAAGACCTTCTTGCAGGTCAGGTACGGGGCGAAAGTGCTTCAGCTATCGGCCAAAGCCAATGCGATCGAAGTGGCGGACATGGCGGGCGTGGTGTCGGCACTGGAAACAGTCAAATCACTCATACTGACTGGGGAGTTAGATGCGCAGATTACGGCTGTATCGGGTCAAATCCGCAGTGGCTTTGATCGCTAATGGGTATCAACAATGAACAACTGGCCACGGAACTGGCCAGTTTTATCGGTACTACTCAGTACTACAGGATTACTAACCGCTTTATTGTGACTGAGGGTGTGAAGTACTTGGCTGATCAGGCCAGCTGTTACTGGCTACTGGACTTGTATGCATCACACCTGGTCTCAATAGATCATCAGGCAGAGCGATTTACTGTGCTGAAAATGGTGCGACAGGGCAGGGGTGCGTACATATCAATTGAGGACGGCAATGACCGGCAGCTGGCCAGTCAGGTGGTGGAGTACACAGATTTCCCCCTACCCACCATCCAGCTATACGCCTGCTGGGATGGCCAATACTGGGTGGCCATGCTGCCTAGTGAGTATTAGTGAGAAATGGGGAGCAATATCTGCCGTGCAAGAATGTATGAAAAGCATACATTTTTAATGGTGACAGACCTTGGTAGTGTTAGGCAGATGTTTGGCAGCAGAAAAATGCTGAAAAATCATCAGCAAAATCAAGCGGATATTCAGCCGCGTAGCAATACAAGCATTGCCACGGTACGCTAGAAAACTAATCTAAAGTATGTCCCATGCACCCAAAAAAGCCATCCATGTTGTGGCAGGTGCATTGGTGTCGTTGCAAGGTCAGATACTGATTGCGCAACGACCTATTGGGAAGCATATGGCTGGGGGATGGGAGTTTCCTGGTGGCAAAGTAGATCAGGGTGAAACACCACTGGCGGCATTACAGCGAGAATTACTAGAAGAGCTGGGCGTAGAAGTTAATAGTGCTGAATACTTGGTCAGCTGTGAGCATGAGTATGAAGACAGACATGTTCACTTGGAGTTATGGCTAGTCACTGAGTTTACTGGTACACCCCAACCCTTAGACCATCAAGCTCTACGGTGGGTCAGTGTGGAAGAGTTGCATGGGGCTGATCTACTTCCGGCAGACCTGCCATTAATAGCTGCGTTAGTTAAGAGGCTTGGCTGAGGAGTTTAGGCGAATGTTAGGGAGGAACAAGGAGGCTTGGATAGTCAAAGTCAGGTCTAAGCATTGCTCAACAAATAGAAAAACCAATGAGAGAGTTATGCAAATGTTAGGCAAACGCTAGGCAGAAGGGTTTGCAGAAAGTTAGGTCAAGTGTCCGGAAACCGGACAGTTGGTCTGGTGTCGTTTAAAGCGACAGTACCTGTAGTGTCGTGTTAAACGACAGGTGGGTGTTAACTAAGAACGAAAATATTGATCATTGCCTAGTATAGTGGTCCAGAAAGCTACCCCATTTGGTTTGCATCGGAAAATCTAAGCTTAAGTAATAATCTAAATCAGAATTATTATTTTTGCTCTTATCAAAAATACTAATGGTAATACCATGTGCATTAGTATATTCATTAGCATGATGTTCATTTAAAACAGCACCATTAAAAGCATCCATTAATGCTTTACTTCTCTCCTGAAGTATTTTGTCAGATGTATTTAGGCTGATTTTCTCGGCAAGGTTATATAGGTCCTTATCTAGAGGGGCATCGGCAAATCCTTTGGTGCTTTTTATCGATAAATCAAATAGTTTCAGACTTGTTTTTCGGTTCTTGTCCATATAGCCAGCCCATTCACTAAGAGCATTGATCAATGGGATCAACCGATCATCTACTGCCAAAGCTGACCATGTTTTATCATTTGTCGCGCTTTGTGTGCTTAGAATGGCAAGTTGGTCTGCTGACATTTCTGGGTGTGAAGATAAAGAAGAAATTATTTTGCTGTAGTCAAGACCACTCCAGTCAACAAATTCCTGAGAACTACTTACGGCTGTTGCGTGTCCATGCCATAAGAAATCAACTTCTATAGATGCCATGTTGCAACCGTCATACCCAACAACGTCTATGAAGCCTAACGATGGTAGTGCGCTCCTAAGTTCGTCCATGTCGAGCGAATCATTGTCTGTATCATCTTCCATGACATACCCTGGATGCCAATTCCATCCATGACCCCAAAAATATAGAGCATAGTGTTTTGCCGGATAGTTTGTTTTTGACCAAGTAACAAAATCTATCAATGTCTGTTTGTCGCCCATGTTTCGCTCACCCCAGTCCGCAATAGCACTCTGTGAGTTTGCTAACATGCCCTTATTTACATGGAACAGTTTTGTAGTTTGCCAGTCATCACGACTTTTATTGTAGTCTGGCCCACGGTCAGCCAGTGCTATGACTTGTACTTTAGCTGTTGACCCTGTGGCTGCTAATTCATTTTCAATATCTTTGACAATATATTCTTCTAGATCATTATCACCAGACATGTAAACCATGACGGTCCATTCAGATTTTGGGGGAGAATTTTTGTTTTCTTTATTATTACCCCAATGAGTAGGGAAAAGCTTTATATAACTAGATAAGGCGAATAAGACAAAAAACGTTAAAATTAGCCTCTTGAAGAGTGACATTTTTGTTATTAACTGAAGTTAGTGTTGACAATAAAGATTTGTAAATAAACATAATCAGAATATCCAATTCTAGGACATATATGCAATTCCTCATTACTCGTCGCTTTCTTGCACTACTGATGTTGATGATTGCTGCTCCATGCTATTCAGCCCAGTCTCAATCATTACCGGTTGCTCTTGTTTACTTTGGTCCTGGTGTATGTAGTGGGTGTCCACAATCGTTGGCTAAGGTCATCAAAAAGTCAGGTTACGAAGTAAGAAGAGTAAATGCTGGCGGTATCTCAAAGGAGAGTCTCAAGGATGTAAAGATATTCGCCATTCCTGGAGGTGATGATGTACGGGAATTAATGGATGCATTGCAGTCTGGGGAGTCTGCTGCGATCAGGGAATTTGTAGCAAAGGGCGGAAATTATTTAGGCGTGTGTCTCGGGGCTTATGTTGCTAGCAGAAGTGAACTAGGCTTATTCAATGGCGAGATACGAGCTCATAGCAAAACTATCGAAGCAAGAATGGAAAATGTGAGCTGGCTCGGTAAACCACGTTGGGTTTATTTTCAAGATGGACCAGAATTCAAGACTGATGATGCTGATAAATCGGATGTCTGGTCTGTTTATAGAACAGGTGAAACCGCTGCGCTGATACAAAGCTATAAGTTAGGACATATAGGCCTGGTTGGTCCTCATCTTGAGTCTGACCAATCTTGGCTTGACGATGATAATCTATCGGATATGGATGGTGATGACTCTAACTTACTGGTCGAATTTATAAAAGCTATCTCAAAATAGGGCGAATAAATTAGCCTGCTGTGTTTAACTTTGCTCATAAGAGAATATTCTCCGGTCTTAACCTACAAATTCTGACATTAGCATTACTGCTTAAGGACAAGTAAGTAGTGATTAATGGAAGAAAAAATTTGTAATTCGTGATATCGAAGAGAATCATGAATACTTTGGGGAAAGTAGTGTACTAATGTCTTTCAAAGACGATAGTCTATAATCGCATTTGAAAACTTCATTCTATTCGGCTATAAAAAAATGAAAAATATATTGCATATCCAGCCTAAATCACATCAGAAAAAGCATACGCGGCGGGAGTTGATAGGCGGGGTTTTGGCGACGGCCGCGCTTACTGTTGGCCAACGCGTTAGGTCTGCTGAATCTAAAGTTTACGACTGCATTGTTATCGGAGCGGGAGTTGCTGGATTGGTTGCAGCAAGAAAGTTGCATCAGGCAGGTCAACGGGTAGTGGTTGTAGAAGCGAGGCAACGTATTGGTGGACGGGTGTGGACAGATCTATTTGGCCCAGATGTCTCTGTGGATCTTGGGGCTCAGTGGATTCATGGAATCACTGGCAATCCACTGGCAGAGATAGCCAAGTCAAATGCTCTACCTATATTTATGACCGATTATGACTCTAGAAAAGTCTTTAGTGGTGATGGTGCTGAGTGGTCTGAAGATCAGATTAAAACTGCTGAACAGTTATTTAAGCGAGTGAATGGCTCTGTTAATCAATTGAGAAAGGTGTATCGAGATCAGCATTTACCTGATTTGCCATTGGAAAAGGTATGGAGTTCTGTGGCGACTTCTAGTGTTTCAAATGCTACTCAGAGAGAGATATTAGATTTTGAAGCTAATTACGAAATTGAGCATGAATATGCCGCTGATCTTAATCAGCTCTCGTTCTATCACTATGATCAGGGTGCGGATGAACTAGGCGGTGATGTTGTATTGCCAAAAGGTTATGCACAAATCCCACTTTTATTGTCAAAGCAGCTAGATATTCATCTAGGTGAAGCTGTTCGTCGAGTAAATACATCGACCAGTGATGTGACAGTTGTGACAGATAAAAAAAGCTATAAATCTAAGCGCGTTATCGTCACTTTGCCTTTAGGTGTATTGAAGTCCGGTGCTGTGCAATTTGATCCGCCGTTGCCAGCTTCTAAACTAAAGGCAATTCAGGCTATCGGATTTGGTTTAATGAATAAAATCTGCCTGAGGTTCGATAAAGTGCAATGGCCTGATCTTCACTTATTTAACTTCGCCGATTCGCAAAGCCGACAGTTCTGTGAGTGGGTTAACTTATCAAGATTTATGGATGCACCTATTCTTGCTGGATATAACGTAGGGCAGGTGGCATTAGATAATGAAAAGAAGACGGACGCTGAAGTTGCTGCGATTGCCATGCAAATTTTGCGCAAAATGTTAGGCTCTAAATTGAGTGATCCAGTTGCAATAAAAGTGACCCGTTGGGGTATGGATCCTTTTTCATTAGGTTCCTACAGTTACTTACCGCCAGGAGCAACCGGAAGAGATAACGAAGCACTATCCGAGCCTGTGGGTGATAAGTTGTATTTTGCTGGTGAGGCGACCTATCAGAAACACACATCAACAGTGCGAGGTGCATTTGAGTCTGGTGAGCGCGAAGCTAACAGAATATTAAATGCTCGGAATGGCTAGTCACTGAGTTTATAGGTGAACCCCAACCCTTAGATCATCAAGCCCTACGGTGGGTCAGTGTGGCAGAGTTGCATACCGCTGACTTACTTCCGGCAGACTTACCTTTAATAGCTGCGTTGGTTAAGACGCTGGCTTAAGGTCTTCAGGTAGTTGCGATTCATCATCTAATTCAACCACCGGAATTGCATGTTTTTCGGCAGCCCAGTCGCCAAGATCAATGAGCTTGCAGCGCTCGCTACAAAAAGGACGGTATAGATTATTGATTGACCATTCGCTGTCGCGTTGACAGGTTGGACATTTAACATGGGGCATGACCGATTAGCTGCAGGTGGTCAATAAAAATGGAATGTCGGCTTCTGCTTGGATAGGTCTGCTGGCTACGCCCTGCCATTTTAAGAAGCGTACGATGCAACGATAGTGAGTACCGCTGATTTCTGGATATAAATCACTACCTGATGGAAGTGTCACACGTATCAGCTGGCAGTGATTGTCTTTATCTAGGTTCAATTGAAATTGACCACCTACTGCAGTTTCGCGGCGAGTCTTTGCTTGTTCACGAATTACCCAAAGCAAGCAAGTGATGGCTTCGCACAAGATACGAATATCTTTCGTCCAGAGATCTAAATCAGCCTGTCGAATAGCAAAGCTTTGATTGAGCCAGTAGTAGTAGTCGCGCAAATCAAATTCACAGGTGCCACCTGGAATTGCACTGCGATGGCGGATTGAATTTAAGAATTCTGAATCGCGCAGGTTCTGCATAAACGCACCGGGCACCGAGTTCAGTTCGCCACGGTGGTGCGCCAGTTGTTGCAGGATGTTATCCAAGCGCTCGGTGTCAACCGCAGTGTGATGTCTATATTCATTGAGTAACACCAGTTGCCGTTCAATTTCTTTCAAGGCATCGGTGCGGCAATCGCCTCGGGCGGTGATTGCCAGAATGTCCAAAATTGCATTCATTGCCGAACGTGTAGACCATGCATCCGTGTTCTGCTGATTAAACTGCATTTGGCGATATAGAAACTCCAGTCGCAGATAGGTGCGCAGGCGCTCACTGAGCGGTTGCTCGTAGGTGATGGTGGCGGCTTGTGGAGTGCCGCTCTGAATATCTGTTGGAGTCATCGTGCTATTGTGCTTTACAGACTAGGGTCAAGCCAACTCTTTTGAGTAACTATCCAAAACTATGGCTTTTCACCTTGGGGTTGTTACAGCCGGGTTGCCCGCAAGTGCAAGATATTGATGGTGCAAAGCGGCGACTTTAGCGGCTATTTCGCTTGGCAAGCCGTCATTTTCTAGCACGTCATTGGCGTATTTCAAACGTTCTGCCGAGCTGACTTGGGCATCGAGCATCTGTTCGGCTAACTGTGGCTGGATGCCGTCGCGCTGAAGTAGACGTTTGAGTTGCGTTGCCCGGTCACAGGTCACCACAAGAATACGGTCGTATCTGTCTTGGCGTTGAGTTTCGATCAGCAGCGGTACGACATGAATCTGGTAGGGGCCGCCAAGTTGGGCAGCAAGGGCAAGTTGCGCGTGACGGATGGCCGGATGCAGGATGCTTTCAAGTGCTTGTTTCTTGGCGGGATCACTGAAGATTAGTTCCCTTAAACGCGCTCGATTCAGGCTGCCGTCATTGTTTAATAGGGCGGTGCCGAAATGCTCAATGATGGCAGTCAGCGCAGGCTGGCCAGACGCAACGACTTGCCGAGCCAGAACATCTAGATCAATGATGGGCACGCCAAGGCGGGAAAACTCGTTTGCGACCGCGCTTTTGCCGCTGGCAATGCCGCCGGTTAAGGCAATCCACAGCGGTCGATGGGTATGCACGTTAGCCCTGAATAAATCCTAAATAGGTTGAGACAATTTGCTGTCCCCACAACAGGGCAATCCAGCCGGCGGCGGCCAGGTACGGACCAAACGGCATGGGGATGCTGTGGTCACGACCCCGAAAAAATATCAGACCAATACCCACGGCGGCGCCGACGCAAGCCGACAATAAAATAATTAACGGTAGCATTTGCCACCCGAGCCACGCACCTAAAGCAGCGAGTAGCTTGAAGTCGCCATAGCCCATGCCTTCCTTGCCGGTCGCTAATTTAAATAAATGATAAACAAGCCACAGGCTTAGATATCCGACCATTGCGCCCATTAAGGCTTCTTGAGTTGTGATGGTGGAAAGTTGATTGGGCATTAAACTGCAAGCCAGGCCTAGCCACAGTAATGGCAAAGTGAGACTATCCGGCAGCAGTTGATGGTCAAGATCAATGGCGGAAAGCGCGATCAGTGTCCATGTCAGTACAAGTGCGGCAGCCATATGCCAGTTAAACCCAAAGCGCCATGCCACGACAGCAGATAGAAGTGCAGTGACTAGTTCTATTAGCGGATAACGCGCCGAGATCGGGTGTTTGCAGTGTGCGCAACGTGCTTTTAATAACAGCCAACTGATCACAGGAATATTCTGTAGTGCGCTCAGTTGAGTGTGGCACTGAGGACATGCAGAGCGCGGGGTGATTAAATTATAAGGCTGACCGCTGTCTTGTTGCGGTGCAGTATTGAGTATGGCTTCAGCCTGTAATCGCCACTCGCGTTCCATCATGATGGGTAGGCGGTGAATCACAACATTGAGAAAGCTACCGATCAGTAGACTGACAATGAAAACAGTGCCAATCAGCCAGTTGGGTTGAGATGCATAAAGCTCGGCGAGAGTCATGTGGCTGCTGGTATTAGACCACGGAGCCCATTTTGAAGATGGGTAAGTACATGGCGATCACCATGCCACCGACGAGTACACCCAGCACAACCATGATCAATGGTTCGAGCAGACTGCTCATCGCATCGACTGCAGCGTCGACATCCGCTTCGTAAAAATCAGCCACTTTTGCCGACATCGCATCAAGTGACCCTGATTCTTCACCCACGGCGATCATTTGCACCACCATATTAGGAAACAGCCGAGTTTGCTCAAGGCAAATCTGCAAACGCTGGCCGGTGGCGACCTCATCACGAATTTTCAAAGTTGCATTTTCATAGACAATGTTACCGGTGGCGCCCGCCACTGAAGTCAGCGCTTCAACTAACGGTACGCCGGCGGCAAACATGGTGGAAAGCGTTCGGGCAAAGCGTGCAATTGAGGCTTTGGTCAGGATCTGTCCGACCACTGGGAGTTTCAGCAGTAAGCGGTCAATGCTTTGACGCATGGGCTTAGAACGTTTCTTAAAATAAAAGAACGCATAAATGCCGCCGCCAAGTATCAGTCCAAGGATGGAGCCATAAGCTTGAACAAACTTAGAGAGGTTAATTACCATCATGGTGAAAGCGGGTAAGTCTGCGCCAAAGTCTTTAAAGATGCTTTCAAATTGAGGAATCACGAACAGCAAAAGAATCACGGTGACGATTACAGCAACCACCAATACAGCTGCGGGATAAAACAATGCTTTTTTGATTTTCTTTTTCAGCGCTTCGGTTTTTTCTTTGTAAGTGGCGATTTTTTCAAGCAAGGTTTCAAGTGCGCCAGCGTGCTCACCCGCTTCAATCAAGTTAACAAACAGATCATCAAAATACAGCGGGTGCTTGGCCAGCGATTCGTGCAGTGTGGTACCTGCTTCTACATCTGCCTTAATTGCAAATATTAGTTTTTGCATTGCGGGTTTTTCATGACCCTTACCAACAATATCAAAGGCTTGTACCATCGGAATGCCGGCATGCATCATAGTTGCTAGCTGGCGTGAGAACAGTGCTATGTCTGTGCTATCAATTTTTTTGCCGGATTT
>CANGFV010000009.1 GCA_947453225.1 Pseudomonadota bacterium | reverse complement strand
GCGAAAAACGGTTTGGCAGTTTGGGCATTGCGTTAGCACATGAATTCCCGTTTCTTAGGTCGCAATTCGTTTGCCACTGAGTCGTGCCCAATCACCTTGTGTCGTTATCGGTTGCATATCAAACCAAGCAGCATATCGATTGTGTACCAAGGCAGCCTGTTCTGTCAGTATGCCTGACAGCACAATATGTCCCTGTGGTTTGGTCAGTTGCGCAAGACGTGGCGCCAGAGTCTCTAGCGGACCGGCCAAAATATTAGCCATGACCACATCGGCAGGCTCTAGGGATTCGTCACTTAAACTCAAGCTCAGCATATCGCTAACATGGTTACGCGTCGCATTATCGCGACTGGCGATCAAGGCTTGCGGATCAATATCAACACCATGAACATGCTGCGCGCCTAATTTGAGTGCCGTGATAGCCAGAATTCCTGAGCCACAGCCATAATCAATGATACTTTTGCCTTTAACGGAATGTTCATCCAGCCATTCCAAGCACATCGCTGTGGTGGGATGGGTGCCCGTGCCGAAGGCTAGGCCGGGATCTAAGTCGACAATAATGGCGTGAGGATCTTGCGGGCGCTGTCCGTTCGGGCAAATCCACAACCGTTTGCCAAATTGCATGGCATGAAAATCTTTCAGCCATTCGCGTTCCCAAGGTCGATCGGCCAGTAATTCAAAATGATGCACTGGCAGTGGCGTTGCTAATTGCAGTTGTAGCGCATCAATCACTTCATGTTGATGGGTGCTGTCGCTAAATAGAGCTTTGATGTTGATTGTTGGCCACAGGGGTAGTGCGCCCGGTGCTGGTTCAAGTATTGGATCATCGGCAGCATCTTCGAGCGTGACCGAGAGCGCACCGATAGCAAATAACGCATCTTCCATCGGCTGTGGATCGGTGTGACCAAGTTCGATGATGAGCTGAAGAAAAGCCATAAGTTATTCATCATTCCAAACAAACTAGCCAGACAAATAGGGCGCGATAAACGCGCCCTACAGTGACCTTAAAAATAAGGACTGAACTTATTTGATGCCCAGTCGTCGTTCTAAGTAGTGAATATCCAAGCCACCGGCTTTGAATGCCGTGTGATTGAAGATTTCTTGATGCAGCGGAATATTGGTTTTGATGCCTTCAACCACCATTTCCGACAGTGCTGTCTTCATGCGTGCAATCGCAGTATCACGATCTTCACCATAGGCAATCAATTTACCAATTAGCGAATCGTAATAAGGCGGGACGGTATAGCCGCTATACAAATGACTGTCGATACGAATGCCTGGACCGCCCGGTGGATGATAGAGCTTCACTAAGCCTGGTGAGGGCACAAAGCCCTTAGGGTCTTCGGCATTGATGCGGCATTCAATAGCATGGCCACGAATGGCAATATCACTTTGAGTCCAAGGCAGTCGTTCGCCCGCAGCAACGCGTAACTGAGTTTTGACGATATCAATGCCAGTGATGAGTTCGGTGACAGGATGTTCTACCTGTACACGAGTATTCATTTCAATGAAGTAGAACTCGTTATCTTGATAGAGGAACTCAAGCGTGCCTGCGCCACGATAACCGACCGCGCTACAAGCGGCGATACAACGTTCGCCAATTTGTTTGCGTTGTTTTGGAGTGATGCCAGGGGCCGGTGCTTCTTCAATGACTTTCTGATGGCGACGTTGCAGTGAGCAGTCACGTTCGCCCAAATGAATTACGTTGCCGTAATTGTCAGCCATCACCTGAATTTCAATGTGACGCGGCTTTTCTAGGAACTTTTCCATGTACACCTGGCCGTTACCAAAGGCAGCCATGGCTTCCACTTGAGTTACGTTGATTGAATTGAGCAAGGTTGCTTCGCTGTGCACGACGCGCATGCCGCGACCGCCGCCACCGCCCGAAGCTTTAATAATGACTGGATAGCCAATTTGACGCGCAATGCGAATGTTTTCTGCCGGATCATTACCGAGTGGACCATCCGAACCAGGTACACAGGGCACACCAGCTTTTTTCATGGTGGTGATGGCTGATACTTTGTCGCCCATCGTGCGAATGGTCTCAGCTTTAGGGCCTACAAAAATAAAGCCGCTTTTTTCCACGCGTTCTGCAAAGTCGGCATTTTCAGAAAGAAAGCCATAACCAGGATGAATGGCCATTGAGTCGGTGACTTCTGCGGCACTGATGATGGCCGGCATGTTCAGATAGCTGTCTTTTGATGACGGCGGGCCAATGCATACTGACTCATCCGCCAGTAACACATGTTTAAGGTTGGCATCCGCAGTGGAATGGACGGCCACGGTTTTGATGCCGAGTTCGCGGCAGGCGCGCAAGATGCGCAGCGCAATTTCACCGCGGTTGGCAATAACGACTTTTTCTAGCATGGTTGAATATGTAATCCGATGAAGCGCAAATGCGGTTGAAAATAAAAATCAGAACCGGATTGCTTATTCAATGATGAAGAGAGGTTGACCGAATTCAACGGGTTCGCCGTTTTTAACCAACACTGAAACCACGCGACCCGCCTTGTCGGACTCGATTTGGTTCATCATCTTCATCGCTTCAATAATGCATAGCGTATCGCCTACATTGACGGTGCTGCCAATATCGGCGAATGGTTTGGCGCCTGGTGTTGCTGCACTATAGAAGGTGCCTACCATAGGTGCAGTGATAGTTTGATCGGCGCTATTGCTAGCCGGTGCTGGAGCCGTCGCAGGTGCAGCGGGCGCTGTAGCTGCTGGGGATGCGGCTGGCGATACTGCATAGTGCACTGCTGGCGCAGGTACTGAACCAGCGCTGCCATGGCGGCTGATGCGTACCGATTCTTCGCCTTCCTTAATTTCGATTTCGGCAACGCCGGTTTCTTCGAGCAGTTCAATCAGTTTTTTTACTTTACGAATGTCCATGGACAAACCTCTAAGTGAAATTAATGGGAGCTAAGGACTACAAGCCTTAGGCTGATGTGCTGAGCTGCTGTGCCGCAGCGTAAAGTGCCAGTTCGTAACCGAGCGGCCCGAAGCCGGCGATAACGCCCTTGGCAATGTCAGAAAAATACGAATGATGTCGGAAAGTCTCCCGAGCGTGCACATTACTCAGGTGAATCTCAATAAAGGGGACCTTGACCGCCAACAGCGAATCTCGCAGCGCAATACTGGTATGGGTGAATGCAGCCGGATTGAACAATATAAACTGGGTACCGTCCTGGCCTGCCTGATGAATGCGCTGGATCAGTTCGGCCTCGGAGTTGCTTTGCAGGCTCGCTAGGGTATGACCAGCATCTTTGGCTAACTGGGTCAGTCGCGTGGTGATTTCCTGCAACGTGGTGGCGCCATAGGTCGCCGGCTCGCGACTGCCGAGCAGGTTTAGGTTGGGGCCATTGAGTAGCAGCAAATTTGCCATGGGTTGTAGCGCGGTTGACCTAAGTCAGTTTTAGAAAATGTCGGCAAGTTTAGCGCTAGATGGATGCAATTGGCGATTATTTTGTTAAATCGATGCTTTAAGGCACGCCGCCATGCAGGATTGGCGCTACAGCCATCAAATTTTGTAAATTTTTTTGGATATTGGCCGAGGTTGGCGTAGTTTTCCTTGCCAATGCTTGTCGGATCTGGGCAAGTGCCTGGATGGGCGATGTTTCAGGCGTCCAGTTTGGCGTTTTTTTGGTTAATTCTTAAATAAAGGTGGCTCTAATGAAAAAAGCATCCGTTCAGCCCGGCAAACTCCTAGTCTGCCTAGCGGCTTGGGCTTGCGTAATGACTGCATTCGCTAAACCCGCGGTTGAGCCGCCAAAATTGAAGGGGGCCAGAATGCCACAGGTGATTGCACCGGAGCATGCCACGCGAACTTGGCCGGTCCGGCCTTTGGCGGATTCCGGGTCCAAGTTAGATACCACACCCGTTTTTGGTGAAGACAGCGATTACGTCCGAGTACCTCAATCCTACAAAGACAATGGTGACGGTACGGTGACCGATAATGTGACTGGCTTGATGTGGACCAAGGCGGATGGGGGTGAAAACACTTGGGAAGCTTATGTGACTTACTGCGACCAGTTGTCATTGGCAGGGTATACCGACTGGCATCTGCCGGATGCGGAAGAGGCATTCACCATTATTGATATCAGTGCGTCACCATTTAATTCGGTATTTACTGCAAATCGTGATGCCAAATATTTTTGGACCATGAATCGACAAGCTGATGGCGATGACAAGCGCTGGGAAGTGAATCAAGGCGGTGGTACCGGTGCACATCTTAAAAACTTAACGATCAGTGCCGGTGGTAATCGTGCTTTCCATGGTCGCTGTGTACGCGAGCCTTCGCCATCAAAACGCGTTAAAGAACATTTTACTGATAATAAAGACGGAACTGTCACCGATAACGGTAATGGTTTGGTATGGATGCAGCTCGAACCAGGTGAAATGACTTGGGAGGATGCAATCAAATACTGTGAAAACTTAGTGCTTGCTACAAAGCAGGATTGGCGCTTGCCGGATATTAAGGAATTAAAGTCGATCAGTGACTACACGCTTTATAGTCCATCTATTGATATGGGTTACTTCCCTGGGTTGAAGGTCACTTATCATTGGTCTTCGAGTGCAACTCGGCAGGAAAAGCCCCGTTGGTATCTGAATTTTGAAAGCGGCCTGACCGCCTATACTGAAAAATTAGATGATCCTTTAGATGTGAAGTGCGTGCGGGCTGGAAATAGCAAGTGATTTGGAGGTGCTGTTCATTGTTGAATGAACAGCATGCTGCCTAAAGCTTAGATAAAGTGGCTGTCAAATATGCGCGCGCTTCGTTGGCAGCCATTTCTCCGCGATTTATTTTTTTGATGGTGTTTAAGATCAGTTCTGCCTGTGGTTGGTGCAGTTCGCCAACATAGGTTGTAATAATATTACTCTGTGCGTCTGTAAAGACGGTGTAAGGAAAGCCGACAGCTTCAATACCAAAGCTATCCACAGCATTCAGGCCATCTTGTTCACCAATCAACAATGGATAGTTGATATGCGTGGCTTCGGCATACTTCAAAACATCTTCGCGAAAATCGATGGCGATGCCGACCAACTGAAATCCATCGGCTGCATACTGTTCTTGAAGTGACATCAGTAGTGGAATTTCGCGGCGGCACGGCGTGCACCACGTTGCCCAAAAATTAATGATTAGCGATTTACTAGGCCAAGAGTAAATTGACTGCGGCATGCCCTCGCGATTTTTAAGGCTAAATTCGGGTAGCTTTAATACGGGACGTTTTGAAGCCGATGCTTTTTGAATTTCCTGCTTGATTGCGATTTCCGTTTGGTGTTCGTGCCATCTTTTGGCGCCAATGAATCCAAGCGTTGCGGCCACGGTCACAATTAGAGGATAAAAATATTTCGCATTCATGGTGAGCCTGCTGATGTTGCTCACCATTATGGCAATCAAACTTAGAGTTGTCTTGCTCTGTCTGTATTAGATCTATGCATAAGACGCTGTGCATAGAAAACAGCTCCAGCGATAGCTGGAGCTGTTGTGACCTGAGTTGATTTTAGAAATGGTATTTGGCGCTGACGGAGAATAAATCAACATCACGCGTTCCCAGATCTAATGTATCAATTGGAGAAAACTCCGCTTGAAAGCGTTCCCACTCTAGAGCGGCACTGATATTACGGGTGAAGTTGTATCCCGCGCCTATGCCCCATGCAAAATTTGTATTGGTGCTTGATATTGAGCCGCTTACTGGGGGGACGGATGTTGCAGAAACAACACTTACCTTTGTCTTCAAGTTAGAAAACCCAACTTTAGCGTACAGGGAGAAGTCATCAACCGGATAAATGCCGATGCCATAAGCGGCAAAACCAGTATCAGAAAAGGACGCGGTATCACCTAAACCATAGTCAAAATTGGCTTCACCAAGATCCACGTAAGCCATTTCAATGGCAAAGTTGGGCATGAACGAATAGCCTGCGGATACTTTGTAGCCCACATCTGATGTGTCGCAGGATAGCGTGCCGTCACAGTCGCCAGATTCATCGCGTAACTCTGAAGCGCCCACCGAAGCGCCTACATTCCAGCCTGTGCCTTCGGCCATTGCAGAACTGATAAGCAATACGCTAGCAAATACCAAGATAGATTTTAAAAACGGTTTCATGATGCCTCTCAAGTAAAGTGATTTCACAGAGGTTGATTAAATCAACGCTGTGAAATTTATAAATCAGGCATCTGACTGCGTCAGTTAGGAGTCACCCTTAATCGCTACGTAAATGACGAAGAAAATTAGCTTGGGTTTTGTTGTTTATTGCTGCTTAAGTGCGTTCTTAATGTGAATAGAAAATTTATCCGCCGACATATAGCCGACAACGCGATATTCTGTGCGCTCTATGCCATTGACAAAGAATGCAATGGTGGGTGGTCCGAAGATACCAAAGCGCTTCAGTAATGCTTGATCGTCATTATTATTTTCTGTGACATCAGCTTGTAGTAACACCACGTTGTGCAGTGCGCTTTGAACTTCTAGATGCGTGAAAGTGTATTTCTCCATTTCTTTACAACTCACACACCAGTCTGCATAGAAATCCAGCATCACGCTTTGACCTTGGCGTTGCGCTTGCGCTAGAGCGGCGTCTAATTCGTTCACAGAGCGCACACGTTGAAACTTCAGTGTTCCTTCGGCGTGATTTGCTGTTACGTCATTTGTATTAATGAAGTGCTGCACGCCCTGCAATGGTTGTAGTGGGTCGGTATAACCTGCGGCCACGCTAATTAATAACAGTGTTCCATAGATCAAGCCAATGGCGCCTAGGCTGCGGAATACGGTGTGTGATTGTCGTTTGAATAACCAATAGCCACTGGCAATCAATAATGTGGTCCACAAGCCCATGACCACAATGGCGGGTAATAAACTGGATGCTAGGTAAATCGCAACGCCTAAAAATACAATACCAAAAACAGATTTGACGGTTTGCATCCAGACGCCTGTCTTAGGCAGTAAATGTCCAGCAGATGCGCCCATCAGTAATAGTGGCGTGCCCATGCCTAGTCCCATCGCATACAGTGCAGCAGCACCGCGCAAGATTAATCGAGTCTGGCTAATGACAGTCAGTGCGGCAATTAGTGCGGGCGCAACGCAGGCAGTCACAATCAATGCTGACAGGACGCCCATGGCGAATGTGCCGAAAAACGTGCCGCTTTGTAAGCGATGATTCCATGCAACCATCCGAGTCTGTAGCGTGGTGGGCAGTTGTACCGTCAGCGTGCCAAACATGCCCAGTGCTAGCACTAAAAAAAGTCCAGCGAATGCACCAATCATCCAGGGCTGTTGAAAAAAAGCTTGGGGTGCTTGGTTGAAAATTAGGACGAAGGCAACGGCTGCGCCGGCGTAGGTGATCGCCATGCCTTGCACATAGGTGAACGCTAAAGAGAAGCCGCGTGCGGGCGTGATGTTTTCGCCTTGGCCAATAATGATGCCGGAAAGAATTGGAATCATCGGCAACACGCAGGGCGTAAATGCCAGTAATAAACCAATGCCAAAAAAACTGCCGAGTACTGCTGCAAGGTGGCCGCTTCGAATCAGTTCAGCCAGACGATCCTGTTCTGCAGGGGCGGTGGTTGTGATGGGTGTACTTTGCTTGCTGTTGTCTAGGGTTGTAGTGACTGGCTGATTGGGCGGCAGTTGAATCTCAATCACCTTGGTTAACGGGTTGTAGCACAGGCCGCCTTCAGCACAGCCCTGATATTTCACTGTCAGGTTCAGTTGCGCTATTGATGCGGCAGCTGTCACTGGAATGAGGGCGGTGACTTGTCGGTGATACACCTCCATGTTGCCAAAATACTCATCGTGTTTAATTTCGCCCGCCGGCAGCTCGACGTTACCTAGCTGTACGCTGGGCGTGTCGGTGCTGAAGCCCATGCGCTTCTTATATAAATAGTAGCCATCGGCAATGTGCCAAGTGACGGCGATACTGCCGGTATCGGTTGCCTGAGCGCTGACAATAAAGGCCTGATCTGGCGGCAGAAATTCTGGTTTGGCAGGAGTGAAAAGCGCTGTCAGTCGGCTATTGCTGGTTTGTTGCGCCAAGGCCGGTGACGCGGCTGCGATCCAAATCAGCAGGGTCATGAAGCTGAGGCAAAGTCGTGTTGAGATCGTGCGGTAGGTCATCGGTGTCAACAATAGGGGTTCGGGCTGCCAAAGGCTAGGTTGCCGCCTCCCATTTTGGTTGGCCGCAGGGGTTTTGGTGGATCTCAGGGGCGGGCATCCAACTTTGGGGTGGCTTTCTTTCGGCTCGCCCCTTGAATTCCGGACTTGCCCCCCTATTATTAGCAGCCTCTTGGGTAGAGTGCTAATAATTTTCCGGGCAGAAGTTCGGTCACAACGTACCTATCCAACCCAATTCGTATCTTTCCATTAACCCAATCAGTCGGAGTTGATTATGGCTGACAAGCTGAAAATTCGTCCCCTGCACGACCGCGTCATCATCAAGCGTCTTGAAGAAGAGCGTAAGTCTGCCGGCGGTATTTTGATCCCTGACAGTGCTACCGAAAAGCCGATCCGCGGCAAAGTGCTTGCTGTGGGTAAGGGCAAGATTTTGGAAGACGGTGGCGTGCGCGCATTGGACGTCAAAGTTGGCGACAGCGTGCTGTTCGGCAAGTACAGCGGCACCGAAGTGAAAGTGGATGGCGAAGATCTCCTCGTGATGAAAGAGGAAGACATTCTGGCCGTGCTTGAGAAGTAATCGCTTCTCTCACTCCTAATCCAGTTTAAATTTTAAGAGGTTAATTTCTCATGGCAGCTAAAGAAGTACGTTTTAGTGATGATGCCCGCACCCGCATGGTGCGCGGCGTTAATGTTTTGGCCAATGCCGTTAAGGCAACCTTGGGCCCAAAGGGTCGTAATGCAATTTTGGAAAAGAGCTTCGGTGCTCCAACCATCACTAAGGACGGTGTGTCCGTTGCTAAAGAAATCGAACTGAAAGATAAGTTCGAAAACATGGGCGCACAAATGGTGAAGGAAGTGGCTTCAAAGACTTCCGATGAAGCCGGTGACGGTACCACCACTGCAACTGTGTTGGCACAAGCCATCGTGCGTGAAGGTTTGAAGGCAGTTGCCGCTGGCGCCAATCCAATGGATTTGAAGCGCGGTATCGACAAGGCTGTGGCTGCAGCTACGGACGAGCTGAAGAAGCTATCTAAGCCTTGCAAAGATCAAAAGGCCATTGCCCAAGTAGGCACTATTTCTGCTAACTCTGATCAATCTATCGGCAAGACCATTGCTGATGCGATGGAGAAGGTGGGTAAAGAAGGCGTGATCACCGTTGAAGAAGGTTCTGGCTTGCAGAACGAACTGGATGTTGTAGAAGGTATGCAGTTTGATCGTGGCTATCTGTCACCTTACTTCATCAACAATCAAAACAATCAGACTGCTGAATTCGACAACCCATACATCCTGTTGTACGAAAAGAAAGTCTCTAACGTGCGCGAAATGTTGCCGTTGCTGGAAGGTATTGCAAAGGCTGGTCGTCCATTGATCATCGTTGCTGAAGATGTAGAAGGCGAGGCGCTGGCGACATTGGTGGTGAACACCATTCGTGGCATCGTCAAGGTCGCTGCAGTGAAGGCTCCAGGCTTTGGCGATCGTCGTAAGGCCATGTTGCAGGATATCGCTATCCTCACGGGCGGCACGGTGATTTCTGAAGAAGTTGGCTTGTCACTGGAAAAAGCCACGCTTAATGATCTGGGCGAAGCCAAGAAAGTAATCGTGGAAAAAGAAAATACCACCATCATTGATGGCAAGGGCAAGGCTTCTGACATCAAGGCTCGCGTCGAGCAAATTCGTAAGCAAGTGGAAGAAACCACTTCTGATTACGATAAAGAAAAGCTACAAGAACGCGTGGCTAAATTGTCTGGCGGCGTAGCCGTGATTAAGGTTGGCGCAGCCACCGAAATCGAAATGAAGGAAAAGAAGGCCCGCGTTGAAGACGCACTGCACGCAACCCGCGCCGCTGTGGAAGAAGGCGTAGTTCCTGGTGGTGGCGTAGCGCTGGTGCGTTCACAAAAGGCTGTTGATAAGCTGGAAGCAGTGAACGAAGACCAAGCCTTTGGTATTCGCATTCTGTCTCGTGCCATTGAAGAGCCATTGCGTCAGATCGTCACCAATGCCGGTGATGATGCTGCGGTGATCATGTCCAAGGTCAAAGAAGGCAAGGGCACTTTCGGTTACAACGCTGCAACCGGTGACTACGGCGACATGTTGGAAATGGGTATTTTGGACCCAACCAAGGTGACTCGTTTGGCTCTGCAAAATGCCGCTTCTGTCGCTGGTCTATTGCTGACCACTGAAGTCATGATTGCTGAAGCCCCAAAGGATGAGCCTGAGCATGCACATGGTGCCGGTGGTGACATGGGCGGTATGGGTGGAATGGGCGGCATGGGCATGTAATGCTTTGTCGTCGATGACAGCCGTAACTGTTCATCAGTTGCGATGTCTAAGAAGGCCCCGCTCAAGAATACTTGGGTGGGGCTTTATCTTTTCTGCGCTTTGATCGTGTCCAGATTGAGCGTGCTTATAATTTCGGCCAAATGGGATGTGATGTTTTTACTTCGTCAAGCTGACTAACTTCACGGTGTAGGTTTGGCCTGTCTCAATGATTTCAAATAAACGGTCGATGTTCGGGTGCGCACCAGGGCGCTGACGCGCATCGTCGGTATGTTCTGCAAATAGCACTAAGCCTTCTTGGGCGCCAGCTGGGGTAATGCGACCGCCATGCTTCAGTACCAATGCATGGTAAACGGTCAGTGAGCCGGTTTTTCCGGGTTTGTTCTCAATCCGAGCTATCACCGCGTCATTGTCGTCGAGCAGTTGAAGTTCGGCTAAGTGGCTGATGGTCGGTAGTTGTTTAAGCTGATCAGAGAAGTTCATAGTTGACCTGAGGTGACTTAAAGTTTAGATAGTACTGCCTCAAGGGCATGGTGTGGCAATCCCAATATTTCTTAAGATTGGGCAATTTACTTGCCCGCAAGATCGTCACATACTTGGGTCCATTGATGGGGGTGCTGTTCCGTACACTGAGTGCGTACAGCAGATTATGAATTCACCACAGAGTGTTAAGTCGAAATGAAAATCACTACAGTTGCTTGTTCTGCAATTCTTGGAATTCTCTCAGCAGTTTTTGCGCCGATTGTATTCGGGCATCACGGTTGGGGCGGTCAGTACGATACCTCCACTGAAATTGAACTGAGTGGGGTGATTAAGTCCGTACAGTGGACCAATCCTCACGTCACTTTTAAGTTGCTTGTAGATGCGGGTAAGCCAACCGAAAAGCTTTGGACCATCGAAAGTAACTCGGTCAGTGCATTAAATCGCATGTCGATCGACAGGGCGGTAATGAGTGTGGGTAGTAGGGTCAAAGTGTCAGGCTTTGGTCCTGTGGCTGGTGCAAACTTCGGGCTGTTCATGAATCACATGTTGTTGCCCAGTGGTAAAGAAGTGGTGTTCTTACGTGGCGCGGTGCCACGTTGGTCTGATGAAAGAATTGGTAACGATGATAGATTGCACGGCAGGGTCGTAGAAACTGATATCAATAAACGTCCGTCAACCATCTTCTCAGTCTGGACTACCGTTTACAACGACAGCAATAGTCACGGCATGCACATCATTAGTGGTTCGGCATCTTCCTCATCCTCTTCGGGTATGGCTGCTGGTGCGGTGACGCCTAGCTATGACGCCACTGGTGCAGTGATTGTATGCGAAACCATTCCGCCTATTCAGGAGATGGGTTCTCCTTATCCGATTCAACTGATTGATCAGATTGCCAAAAATAAAAAAATTATCATGAAGGTTGAAAAGGATGACACCACGCGTGAAATCCATGTGACTAATGCACCACACAAAGCGGTGGGTGCGCCAAGTTTGGCCGGTTATTCAACGGGCGTGATTGATGCTAATAAAAAGAAACTGACGGTGACTACGTCTAATCTGATCAGTGCACCGAACACCGTCTATACGGAAACCTTCGAATTGTCAGAAGATCGTAATCGTCTTAACTATACACAGCAGACGAACACCAGTTCATTGGTGCGCGGTAGATATTGGCAGTATCAGCCGGGTGCATCAGTCATGCCGTATGGCTGTACGAACGCTAAGTAGTGTTGTGCTTGGCATGAATTATGAGAGCGTTTAGTTGCGCTCTCAGGGTATGAGCTGATGGCTGGCAAGAATGACTTCATTGGAGATGGTTAATCTAAACAAAGCGTAGATGATGGCAATTCTATGTCGCTTGGTTGGAATGATTATTTTATGCGTTGCATCAGTTGCGGCGTACGCTGATCAGGTTGAAGCTAAGAATTGGCGCTTTCGGGTGTATCTCGATGAGAAAGAGATTGGAGCGCATACATTTACCGTTCAAAAAAGTTCCGATCAGGTACAGGTGATCAGTTCAGCTCGCTTTGATGTCAAAGTGCTTTTCATTAACGCCTACCAATACAGACATGAAGCGAAAGAAGTGTGGCGCGATAAATGTCTGACTGATCTGTCTGCACAGACTGATGATAATAGTAAGCAGCTCAGTGTGAAGGCGACACAGAGTGCGACAGGCATTCATGTTGTTACTGAAAAGAAGCAATTCAATGTTGCGGGATGCGTAATGAGCTTTGCTTACTGGAATCCTGCAATGTTGCAGCAAACGCGGCTGCTGAATGCGCAGACCGGTGAATACGAGCCAGTCACCATTAAGTCGCTGAATACAACAACATTGCAAATTTCTGGTAAAGCGCTGGCGGCGCAGCAATACAAACTAATCGGTAAAAAACTACAAATAGATTTATGGTATGCCCCTGATGGCACCTGGCTTGCCCTAGAGTCGGTGACTGAAAGCGGCGCTCGTTTACGTTATGTGCTCAGTGGATAAATCGCCTTCAGTGAGGATCTGATGCAAAAGCTAAGTGTGTTGGCAGCCATGTTGATGATTGCGGGATGTCAGTCGGTGACACGTCCGCCACTGACCACGGTGAGCCACGTTGAGTTGCCGCGTTTCATGGGCGATTGGTATGTCATTGCTAACATTCCTACGTTTATCGAGAAAGGCGCTCACAACGCCATCGAGTCATACCGATTAGATACGGATGGCACGGTGGCAACCACATTTACGTTTCGTGCCGATGGTTTTGATGGTCCCCTCAAGCGCTACACCCCGCGGGGTTTTGTGGTGCCGAGCAGCGGCAATGCCCATTGGGGCATGCGCTTTGTCTGGCCGTTCAAGTCTGAGTACCGGATCATGTACTTGGATGAGAGTTACGCTCAAACCATTATCGGTCGAACCAAGCGCGATTATGTCTGGATCATGGCGCGTGCCCCAGTCATTCCCGAGGCGGATTACCAGCGCTTGGTGGCATTCCTCGCAACGGAGGGGTACGACGTCAGTAAGTTGCAAAAGGTGCCCCAGCGCTGGCCACAGAATGATGGCGTGATGCAGTAAAGGCGGTAGAATCATCGCCTTAAATTTCAGGCTGAGTCGTTGATCTGCACCATGTCCGCTAAAGAAGCTCCTGCTACTGCTGTTCCAGTTGGTAATTTCATTCGCAATTTGATTGAGGATGATTTGGCCGCCGGTAAATATGCCAATCGTCATTGGTCAGGGCGGCCCGGATTTGCAGCGCAACAAGCCGCTGCAGCTGTTGATTCGGCACAAATTCGCACGCGTTTTCCGCCAGAGCCTAACGGCTATTTGCATTTCGGGCATGCCAAATCTATTTGTTTGAATTTCGGCTTGGCGCGTGATTTTAAAGGCGCGTGCCATTTGCGTTTTGATGACACCAATCCAGAGAAAGAAGAAAAAGAATATGTGGATGCCATTATCGATGCCGTGCGTTGGCTAGGGTTTGATTGGCGATTTAATGAAGGCGGTGCTAACGAAGTTAATTTGTATTACGCCTCCAGCTACTTTGAGTGGATGTATCAGTGTGCCGTGAGTTTGATTGAATCTGGCTATGCGTATGTGGATAGCCAAAGTGCAGAAGATATGCGTCTAACGCGCGGCACCCTAACTGAGCCGGGCACTAATAGCCCTTATCGTGACCGCACGGTCGCTGAAAATTTAGATTTATTTCAGCGCATGAAAGCCGGTGAATTTCCTGATGGCACACATATCTTGCGTGCCAAGATTGATATGGCTTCGCCTAATATCAATTTTCGTGATCCGGCCATTTACCGAATTCGTCACGCCACGCATCACAATACTGGCGATGCGTGGTGTATTTATCCGATGTATACCTTCGCTCATCCAATTGAAGATGCACTGGAAGGGATTACGCACTCAATATGCACACTAGAATTTGAAGCGCAGCGGCCGTTTTATGATTGGTTGCTTAGTCGCTTGGCCGATGCAGGCTATTTTGCGCGACCTCTGCCGCAGCAGTACGAGTTCTCACGCTTGAATCTGTCTTATGCCGTGCTGTCAAAGCGCAAGCTGATTCAGTTAGTAGAAGAAAAGCATGTGGTGGGTTGGGATGATCCGCGTTTACCTACACTGGCAGGTGCCAGACGCCGTGGTTTTACGCCTGAAGGCTTTCGCGCATTTGCCGAACGGATCGGCGTGTCAAAGTCAGATTCATGGATTGATATGACCGTGCTTGAAGACTGCATGCGTGAACATCTCAATGAATCGGCGCAACGCCGTATTGGTGTGCTCGATCCAATCAAATTGATTATTGATAATTATCCAGCCGATCAGACCGAAACCTGTGAAGCGCCTAATCATCCGCTAAAACCTGAACTCAGTAAGCGCGAGTTGACCTTGGCACGTGAATTATGGATTGAACGCGAAGATTTTATGGAAGTGCCTTCCAAAGGTTACTTTCGTTTATATCCGGGTAATCGTGTGCGTTTGCGCTATGCCTATGTGGTGCAGTGCACTGGCTGTGACAAAGATGCAGACGGGAATGTCATTGCTGTGCACTGTGAGTACTTGCCTGATTCACGATCGGGTTCGGCAGGAGCAGATCAGTACAAGGTGAAAGGCAATGTGCATTGGGTGGCGGTATCGCAGGCCTATGCCTGTGAAGTGCGTTTATACGATCGACTGTTTAATGTACCCAGCCCCGGAGCAGGCGATCGTGATTTTTTATTAGACCTTAATCCTGAGTCGATGCGCGTCATGTCTGCTCAATTAGAGCCAGCACTGAAAGCAGCGCAGCCAGAAGAACGCTTTCAGTTTGAGCGGCACGGATACTTTGTTGCTGACCGCGTTGATTCAACCGTTGGTGCGCCACGATTTAATCGCACCGTGACGCTACGTGATTCTTGGGCGAAGGCCGCTAAATAATAGCGGCTAGTTCGCGCTGGTCTGTTGTCTGTCTAGGTTATTCGGATAGATGAGCCAGGACATGATCCACTTCGTTCGGGCTACCTAGAATCACTGGCACGCGCTGATGGATTGCTGTGGGTACAATGTCCAGAATGCGTTGTTGTGGCGTCGCCATTGCCTTGCCGCCCGCTTGTTCAATGAGCATCGCCATTGGATTGGCTTCGTACATGAGGCGTAATTTACCTTTAGGTGCCTTCTGTGTGGGCGGGTACATGAAAACGCCGCCTTTCAGCAAGATGCGATGTACATCGGCCACCATGGCGCCGACATAGCGGCTCGAATAACCATGAGCCTGCGCCCAATCCAGATATTTGTTATAGCCTGCAGGGAAGGTCAGGCGATTGCCTTCATTCAATGAATAACTCTTGTTGCTATGTGGAATTTTTAATTGTTCGGCAACGCGTACAAATGCGCCAATCGCTGGATCAAGCACAAACATATCCACGCCTAGACCGATCGACATCATTAATATAGTTGAAGAGCCATACAGCACATAGCCTGCGGCCACTTGCTTGGCACCGGCTTGTAGCCAGCCGTTTTCACTGTGGGCGGGATTGTCATAGCGTAAGATGCTAAAAATAGTACCGACACCGCCGCACACATCTAGATTTGAAGAACCATCGAGCGGGTCAAACAGTACGCAGTATTTGCCCTCGCCCACTTGGCGTAGCATCACGGGTTCTTCGTTTTCTTCTGAAGCCACTACCGCAACGCCTTCGCGCTTACCGAGTGTGCGCAGTAATACTTCATTAGCGATTACATCTAATTTTTGTTGCTGTTCACCTTGAACGTTTTCATTGCCAACGTTGCCTAATACATCGTCGAGGCGTGCGCGGCGCACATGATTGGCAATGATCTTGGTAGAAATAGACAGCGCCGAAAGTATCCAGCTTAATGTTCCGGTAGCTTCAGGAAAACGCGTCTGTTGTTCAAGAATATGTGCTTGTAGGGTGACCAGCGTGGGTTGGTTGTTTGATGAATAGGCGCTCATGTCTGTCCGATAGAATGATTTGAATAAAGAGGAAAGTTTATCTCATCGCGCAGCGTAATCGTCACGTGGCTTGAGCCTGGCTTATGGTCCATAAAAAAACGCCGCAAAAAGCAGTTTAGTCCGGAGTACTGAACTGGCTCTTGCGGCGTGTAAAAGGAGGTCTTCTTAAGACCTCGCCAGAGTTGCAGGGGGGAGTAGCACACTCTGTTAATAAATTAGAATGCAATGCCTGTGCCATCGAGAGCGGTAATCAAAAACCGTGCTATTTCTGCGGTTTTGGCCAGTTTAGAATGGTTTTACCATTTTTATGGTGGCGCTAAATAGCGCATCACGGGTGGTTTGCGCACATTTCTTGTGCGTTTATGACGTAACTGTTCACCAGTTGCAGATGATTGACGGCATACTTACTTGCTCATGAGTGAGCTACTACCTAATGAAATTATTGAGCGCCTAAAAAGGCGGGGCTTTGCCTTTGTGCCTGCGCAAGGACTGCGCTCTGTATTGCCTGAGAAGTCGCTTGAGAATTGGTCAGATTTTGCAGCCAGTTGGGATCAACTCGGGCTGGATACGTACATGGCGGATGGTGGGCGGTATCGCCGCAGGCGCTTTAATTCCTATGCCGTTTCTGGCAAAGGTGTTCAACGCAAGCCGCCACAGCCGCATTACCAAAGCCGTGATTACAATGCCTTGAATGGAGGTATTGAACGTTGGTTTCAGCCGTTTGCGGATGAGATTGCTACGCATTCCTGCTTGATGGCGTTGTTGATGCACAGTCATCATATTTTTAATCAATTGACTCCTATCCAATTGCGACCAACGTCATGGCATGTGGAATGCCATCAGTTTCGTATTGAGGCGCGCGATGGGCAGATGGGTAAGCCTACGCCTGAAGGCTTACATCGTGATGGCGTGGATTGGGTGCTGGTGGTACTGATTAATCGCGTCAACATTGCAGAGGGGGTGACCACCGTTCATGACGCACATCGCCAACTTATTGGCAGTTTTACTTTAGTGAACCCACTAGATGCTGCTTATGTGGATGATGCTCGGGTTTATCATGGCGTAACTCCGGTTTCGGTCATTGATCCGAAGTTGCCAGCATTTCGTGATGTGCTGGTGATTACTTACAGACGTGGATGAACTAATGCGCTACTACAGGCTTTTATTACCCGCTTGTTTGCTCTATCTCATGTGTATGGCCAGTGGCGCAGCGCATGGTGTGGCCGTTACCGATGCCAGCTACATTCAAACTATTCAAGGCGTAGCGTTCATGCCTTATTTGTATCTAGGTGCTAAGCACATGGTTACAGGGTATGACCATATATTGTTTTTAGCTGGGGTGATTTTCTTTTTGTATCGCATGAAAGATGTGGCGCTGTATGTCACTTTGTTTGCGATCGGTCATAGCCTGACCTTAATGCTTGGTGTGCTCGTAGGCCTTCATGTGAATGCCTATCTTGTCGATGCTGTCATTGGGCTATCAGTGGTGTACAAAGCCTTTGAGAATATGGGCGGTTTTAAGCGTCTAAACTGGCAATTGGATACGCGTCTAATGGTATGGGGTTTTGGTTTGGCGCATGGTTTTGGGTTGTCTACTAAGCTTCAAGATTTGGCGTTATCAAGGCAAGGTCTGATCTCGAATATGATCGGATTTAACTTGGGTGTAGAGCTAGGACAACTCATGGCGCTGACAGTGCTATTGCTGCTATTTAATGCATGGCGACATAGTCGGTCTTTCATGCAGCGTGCTTATCAGGCTAATGTGTTAATTATGACGGCAGGCTTTGTTTTGTTTGGCTATCAACTCACTGGTTTTTTCACGGTTTAAACCGATTTATAAGGCTAAAATAAAATATGTCACAAGCACCTCTGTCGCCTTTTCAAGCTAATCCACCTACGGGCAGGCGGTTACTGTTGAGTGTAGGTCTTGCTGTGCTGCTGGCTGTACTTGTGCTGGTCATTGCGGTGTTGCCCGCTGAATATGGCATTGATCCAACTGGCGTGGGTCGTGCCTTGGGGTTGACGCAGATGAGTGGCAAGGCATCTAAAAGTCGGGTGGCCATAGATGATGTGTTGGCAGGTGCTGAACCTGTGGTAACGGCAACACCGCCGGCAACTGGCGAGCCGTTGCCACTACCCAATCCTGCAGTACATCAAGCGCAGCCTGAGCCCGCTAAGTCAGAAGTGTTAACGATCGAGCTACCTGCAGACGCTGAAACTGAAATTAAGGCCATGCTGCCGAAGGGAAAGATGATTTTGTACTCATGGAAGGTGGATCACGACAGTATTTATGTCGACTTTCATGGGCATGATCCTGCTTGGGAAGATAAATCCGCCTTTGTTAGATATGAAGAACAAGATGGCAGTGCTGGTGCAAATGGCTCTTTAGTGGCGCCCTTTACTGGTGAGCATGGCTGGTATTTTTTGAACACCAATGGTTTTCCGGTGCTGCTCACACTCAGCATCCAAGGCTACTACGACAAGCTGGTGAATTATGGTGTGAGGCAGCAGTAATCTGTTGCAAGTGATGGCTTAACGCATCTTTGCAAGTCTTCTGAACTAAGTCATTAAATATCGCTCATTATGCTTCTGCGATGAGTTGATTCATTGCTGAATCAGACTTGCCTTCTGCTATAAATTTCAGTCCGTCCTGCTGGGTTTCTGCGCTTATGAATGTATTAAAAGATAAAATTATTTGGGTGCTTCTTAGCTTATGCATTGCCAATGCTACATTGGCTCATCATTCCTTCGCTGTTTACGATAGTTCCCGATCGGTCACATTAAAGGGCGTAGTGACGAAATGGCAGTGGACCAATCCCCATGCGTATTTAGAGTTGGATGTGCAGGATGCGACAGGTGCTGCACATCACTATGTCTTAGAAGGAACGAGCATTAACATCATGATCCGAGGTGGTTGGCGGTCAAATATGATTAAGGTTGGCGATCAAGTAACGGCAGTGGCCGCCCCAACATTAAGCGGTGATCAGACAGGGTTGTTACTTGAAGCGACGCTAGCCAATGGTCAAAAAGTTGAGATGCCTATTCCAGCGGGTTATATCTTTAAGAGAACGCCATAATTACGTATCAGGGTATGTGCTCATGAATCCCTTAAAAATAATAACTTGTATATTGTGTCTGCTGCTTTTCATGCCATTTTTTGCTGTGGCTCAGCACGCAGGTTTAGCTATTCCAGATATCACTGGCGTATGGGAGCGAGCGAAAGATCCAACTGCACCTGCATCCCAACAGGCACAGCTTAAAGCTGAGTATTTTAAAGAAAAGCAGCGCTTAGTTCAGGCGCAGAGTGAGGCGAATGCTAACGGCATGCCACTGGCTACCAGACTTATGCAATGTCAGGGCGATGGCATGCCTGGCATGATGGGCGGACCTTTCCCGATGGAAATTATTCAAAGCAAAGGGCAGATCACTATTATTCAGGAGGCCTACACTCAAGTGCGTCGTATTTATTTAGATAAAGCGCAAAAAGCTCTTGATGATATTGAACCTAGTTTTTTCGGTCATGCCGTAGGTCGCTGGGATAAGGGTGTTCTGCTCGTTGAAACCATAGGTATTAAGCCTGAAGTGATGTATCAGAATATGCCGCATAGTGAGCAGATGCGTATTAAAGAGAGGATTTACTTCGCAACTCACGAAATTCTGCGTGATGAGATCACGATAGAAGACCCTGTTGTGCTTGAGAAGCCTTGGACATTTACGATGAGCTATAAGCGCATGCCGGATTACCAAATGCTCGAATATATCTGCGAAGGCAATAGATATTTTGTCGACGAAAAGGGACAGCAGAGAATGCTATCGAATGATGCGATCAAGTGAGTGATGCTGGGACTAAAGCTCATCTTAGCTTGATTGGTCATTAATTTACCCTGTTGAGCTGATTCAATAGGTTCTGACTCAGTTAAGTACTTTTACCTAAGTTGTCATGCTGTTCGGGATAAAGCTGATGAGGCGCCGGTGGTCTTGGCTAAGTCATTGCTATTCAAGGCGTTACAGTCTGTTAACGATTACGTTAATAAACCGTAATGACAACAGTTATTTACTTGACGCTTCAGAATCTGGCTCCATTATGCGCATAAAGCGAAATCTGGTGTGATCAGTTAAAGATCAGAGGTCTCAGTCTATGCGGAGCTTTAAGGGTCGGTTTTGGTTGTCAGGCACATTGTGTTCGTTGGCCGTGAATGCGTGGGCGCATGCTCCCTTGCTTGACTGTTATGTGGAAGCAGAGCAAATCAGGTGTGAGGCAGGGTTTTCTGATGGCACCAGCGCTGAAGGTAGAAAAATCATGGTGTTAGATGCTGCGAATAAGTTGTTATTGCAGGGTGTGCTGGATAATTCAGGGGCTTTTCTATTCAAGCCGCCGACGGGTGACTATCACGTGATATTTGAGGGTGGCGAAGGGCATTCGGTGACGATGTATAGCGCCCAGATTTCGTAAGGCTGCTTAATGATGTGTATAAATGCATTAAAGAGATGGGCTGCATCCAGTGTGGTTCTTGCGGTGCTAATAACATGTGCTTCGCCAGCTATGGCGCATTTCCAAATGCTCTATGTCGAGGAGTCGGCACTGGAACGTGGCGCGATGGTGTCGATGGGATTGGTGTTCACTCATCCATTCGCCGGTGGGCCGACGATGGCCATGGGGCAGCCGCAGGCATTTCATGTGGTGAGCCAGCGCGGTGATGCTGCCAAGCCCGTAAAGACCGATTTGAAACAATATTTGCAGCCTATCCAGTGGCAGGGCGTGGGTAATCAAGCGGCCGCGTATCAAGCCGTCATTCCGCGTGAGGTGATGCGATCCTTGGGCGATTATGTGTTCATGTTAGAACCTGAGCCCTATCTTGAGAAAGAAGAGGATAAATATATTCAGCAATTCACCAAGTTGGTGATGAATGTCGGCGGGGTGCCGGGCAATTGGCATGAACCTCAAGGTCTACCGGCTGAAATTCAACCGCTCAACAAACCGTATGCCAATTGGGTGGGTGGCGTGTTCCGTGGTGTGGTCTTATCGCAAGGTAAGCCCGTTCCGTTTGCCGAAATTGAAATTGAGTACGTTAATCATGCCCCCGATTTGAAGGCTAAGGCCTTCGCGGTGCAATCCAGTGTCGTTGCTCCACATCCGGCTTACGGCAATATGAGTATGCGTGCTGATGGCAATGGCGTGTTTGAAATCGGCTTACCGCGTGCAGGGTGGTGGGGTGTGTGCGCCTTGCATGTAGGGCCGAAGACAGAATATCAAGGCAAGCCCTTATCTCAGGATGCGGTGTTATGGGTTCAGGCCAAGGACATGCGATGAGCGTCAATGTCGATATTGGGACCTCACCCAGAACTCAAATTATTCTGCCGAGCTCGGGGAGACTCGAGAGTATCGTTTTTTTTCTTGCTACTTTCTTGTTGGTGGCTACCACGGCAGCGTATGTATTACTCAAGCCAAAGCAAGAAGGCCCACCGCCGTTACTAGATTGGCAAGTCAGTTCATTTGATGGCTTAAGTTCTGTAGATCAGGCGATCCACAGTGCATTGTTGTCTGCAGCAGATGAAATCATTTGGGCGAATAACGATACGGGTAGATGGCCTAGCATTGCTGAGTTGCAGGACACCTTACTGCCACCGTTTTACGAAGATAACTTTTGGCAGGTGAATGGTGAAGTGAAGTGGCAGGTCATTATGCCGGGCGCAAATAAAACCGGTGAAGCCGCACCGCCGCCACCGCCAAAAACCAATAATGGGTTGGCTTCATTTGTTGCGCCCAATGCCGTGTATCAAGGCACTTTAGGGCAGGGTACGGCGAGCTACTATGGTTCAGGCGGCACGGCGCCCGGACAGAGCGCTTATTTAATTGTGATTGGTCATGCACATAGTGGTGTGTATTGGATTAATCAGGCTACCTTATGGATTCATAAAAATCCTAATGCGCCGTTCCCAGATATTTTGAAACCTGAAGGGTTGGTAGCGCGTGGCTGGCGTCAAATCATTCCCTATAACGGCGCTAGTGAAGTTGAGCGGGTCAAAGGTAATGGTTAAGCAAATGATCAAACAGTTTTGTGTTGTCTTGTTACTGGCTTTGATGGGACTAAGTTCCACATGGGCGGCAAGTAATTCCACAGGCGCATTGACCCTGAAAGGCAAGATGAAGGTTGGGGTAACCCTGCATCCTTATTACAGCTTTGTCTCAAATATTGTCGGTGATAGAGCTGAAGTGATTGCGCTTATTGATGCTGAATCGAATCCACATAATTATCAGCCTCAGCCGAACGATATGAAGCGCGCGATGACCATGGACACTTTGGTGGTTAATGGTATTGGCCACGATGAATGGGCGTTTGAAATTATCAAAGCCGCAGGGCGTAAAGACAATTTACCTTTGATTTATGCCAATGCCTCGGTGGCATTGATTCCGATTAGTGGTGATCAAGGCAATGCAAAAATAGTTAATCCACATACCTTTGTGTCTACCACCGCCGCAATTCAGCAGATTTTTGAAATTGCTAGACGTTTGGGTGAATTAGATCCAGTCAACGCGGGATATTACCGCAGTAATGCGTCGGCTTATGCGGCTCGTATTCGTCGCTTGCGTGCGGATTTCATGACGCGTTTTGCTAAGTTGGATTTATCAGCATTTCGCTCTGCCACCATGCATGCGGGCTATGATTATTTAATGCAGGAGTTCGGCTTAAAAATTTCTGCGGTGATCGAGCCGCGTCATGGTGTTACGCCTACTGCACGTCAGTTGGCTAATACGATTGATGCAATCAAAAAAGCGGATGTGCGCGTACTGTTTGCTGAGAAATATTTCGCTAATGGCTTGTCCAAGCCTATCGAAGCGGCAACGGGCGTGAAAATGTATTCCTTGTCGCATATCTCCGGCGGCGCCTACACGGCAGATAAGTTTGAGGTCGAGATGAAAGAAAATCTCGATACTCTCGCCGAAGCTATTGATTACACCGCACATCACCCGAAGGGGAACTGAGCATGATTGGACCGGCTGTTATCTTTGATAATGTAACGCTTGAGTTGGGTGGGACGCGCATTCTTGATCATGTGAGTTTTCGCATTGAGCCAGGTTCGCTGCATTGCATTGTTGGTGCGAATGGAGGAGGTAAAACTTCATTAATACGCGCGCTCTTAGGGCAAATGCCACATACCGGACAAATTCGTCTGGAAGGCGAGCACCTCGGGCCGGTGGGTTATGTCCCTCAGGTGCTCGATTTTGACCGCAATGTACCGATGACGGTACGCGATGTCATGGCGCTACTGACGCAGCGAAAACCCGCATTTTTAGGTGTTTCAAAGATTCATCACGCCGATGTTGAGGCTGCATTGCGACGTATGGGTGTCTTAGAAAAAGAACACCGACCGTTTGGTGGATTGTCTGGCGGCGAGCGCCAACGTGTGTTGTTTGCCCAAGCCTTAGAGCCAGCACCTACGTTACTCATTCTTGACGAGCCTTGTGCCAACATTGATGAACCTGGCGCGCGCATAGTCGAAGAAGTGGTGCTCGAATTAAATGCTAAGGGCGTGACCGTGGTGTGGATTAATCACGATTGGGATCAAGTGCGTAAGTTGGCACATTCGGTGACGGGTATTAACCGCAAGGTGCTATTCCATGGTGTGCCTTCTGAAGTATTGACCTGGGCTGAACCCAAAGCGATGGCATCATGAACGCAATTTACGAGTCAATTCGAGTGACAGTGCAGGGGCTGGCGGCGAATGGTAGCTTGCCGCAGGCCTTTACTTATCAGTTTGTTATTAATGCCTTGCTGTGTACTTTGCTGATCGGGCCGCTGCTAGGTGCATTGGGCACCATGATTGTAGTTAAGCGCATGGCATTTTTCAGTCAAGCGGTAGGTAATGCCGCCTTAACAGGTGTGGCGATCGGTATCTTGTTGGGTGAGTCATACACTTCACCGTATATTTCGATGTTTAGTTTCTGCATCCTTTTTGGCATCGCGCTCAAATACACTCAATATCGGACTAATTTATCGAATGATTCTTTGATTGGTGTTTTTCTCTCTATTTCGTTGGCTTTTGGTGCGTCACTATTGCTGTACGTCTCTGCCAAGATCAACACGCATGTGATGGAAAGTGTGTTGTTCGGTTCAATTCTGGCGGTGGATTACACCGACATGAATATCTTGCTGGTGGTTACATTGATCGCGGCGTTGGTGGTCGTGCCGTTGTATAACCAGATGCTACTTGCCAGTCTAAACCCAAGTTTGGCGCATGCGCGTGGTGTGCGTGTTCGCTTGTTGGAATATGTTTTTGTCGTATTAGTGACCATTGTGACAGTGGCCTGTCTGAAAATTATCGGTGCTGTATTAGTTGAGGCGCTGTTGCTCATACCTGCGGCCGCAGCGCGTAATGTCAGTCGTACTTTAAGTGGCTTTGTTGCGGGTAGTGTGATCATTGCTACGCTGTCTTGCATTCTGGGCGTATTGATGCCGATGCAACTCGGGCTGCCTGTACCTACCGGCGGTGCCATCGTATTGGTTTCGGCATTGGTCTTTGTGGGCACCACAATCATGCGTGCCACACTGTCGCGCTTTCGCGCCACGGGAGTTTAATTATGGCGCGCGGTTTATTTCGTGCCTGTTTTCCGCTGTTTTTAATGGCGCTAGTCAGTACCGTAAATGCACAAACGCCAACACCAAATGAACATCTGGTACTGACTTCACTACAAGCGACTTATTCGATTACTGGTGCCCTGTCGAAGAGCACGCAAATTCGCGTGGTCAATGTACCCTCACAGGGCGCGGTGATGGATAGTCAAACATTTGCGCTAACGCGTGTAGATGACACGCTTTTCAAGCAGGCGGAAGCGGTGGTGACGATCAATAAGCTCTGGCGTGAAGACCCACTTTATTCAGCTGCTCGTTTGCGCAACATTCATGTCATCAATATAGATGCTTCGTTTCCGTGGAGCGCTAGCGAGTCGGGTGTGGGCGTCATGCGTAAGCCGATCAATAATGTGCCATGGGACTTACAGCAAGAGAATGATGCTGTGGGCTTGTCGCGTTATATGTGGCTGAGTTCTGCCAACGCTATTCTCATGGCGGAGTTGGTGGCGGCAGACTTGGCTCGGTTATCTCCGAAAGATGCACAACAGATTCAGACTAATTTGGCCGCTCTCACGGTATCGATACGTCAATTCAGTGCAGCGTATGGTGCGCGCTTTGCACTATTACCTGATCCGCGCGTATTTTCATTGGCAGATGAATTTGTATATCTACTCTCAGATTTAGGTATTTATGTAGAAGGTTGGTTTATCAAGCAGGATGTGAATTGGAGCGAGGCCGATCTGGTGGCTTTGACCCATTACCTTAGAAGCCACGACATACGGGTGGTGGTGCATAAATGGATGCCTGATGAAAAAATTAAGGCTGCAATTACTCTGGCGGGCGCAACGCTCGTTGTGCTTGATGCCGGCGATCCTGGGCGCGTTATTAATGGCGCCATAGATCCTGCCGGTTACGAAGTATTGATGCGTGAGAATATGGAAGCCTTGCTGAGTGCATTCGGCTCATCTGCTGCCCAATAAAAACCAGTCTTGTCGTGTCCTACAAGCAGATCCACGTGAGTGATGGCGGCTGTAGTTTTGCCGGGCAAGTGGTGATTGACTCGGCTACAATTTATCATAATTGTATCCTTCGCTGGTCGTTACTGTTGCCCGCCATTCATGATTTCCCTTGAGCAATTAGAGCTGCACGCAGAGCGCATACGCGCCAGTGGTGTATTGGGTCGCTCGGAACTCATGTTGCGGCTATTTAATTTCTTTGTCGATTGCGCGCGCGCACAGCGTATCCCCAAGGAAGTTGAAGTCGCACACGATGTGTTTGGAAAGAAAGCCGACTTCGATGTAGCTCAAGATGCTGTTGTGCGAGTGTATATCCATAAGCTGCGTCGCAAGATGGATGAATATTATGCCGGCACTGGACGCGCTGATGCGCTCAGATTGACCATTCCTAAGGGCGAATATCGCTTTGTGTTTCAGGATCATGCTGAACCTGTAGCACCGCTAGCAGAACCTGAAGATCCGGAGTTAGCCAGTGAAGCAGAAGTCGAATTGGAGTCGCTGGTAGCCAATGCGGCCGCTCAGCAAGGTGCGCGATCCTGGTTGTCGTGGTTAGTCGGCGCGGTCGCGGTGCTGTTGATTCTTAATTTGTTATTTATGTGGTTACGACCATCGTTACAGTTTGCTAGCGATAAAATTCAAACTGTGCGCAATCATCCTATTTGGTCAAAGATGCTAGATGATGACTTGCCAATTTATATTGTCGTGGGTGATTACTACATTTTCGGTGAATTAGATGATGACGGTATTCGAGTGCATCGACTGGTGCGTGATTTCGACATTAATTCGCCTACCGATCTTGAGCAATTCCTTAAGAACAATCCTGAGCAAGTGGCGCGCTATATGGATATGTCGCTGCAATATCTACCCACCTCTATCGCCTTTGCTTTGCGTAATGTCATGCCGGTGTTGGAGCCAAGTAAAAAAGGCGAGCGTCGTGTGCAGGTGATTTTAGCGTCTGATCTTACGCCGGCCATGCTACGTTCAGCGCACATCGTCTATGTCGGTCTGCTCAGTGGCATGAAGGTGCTAGCGCCTATAGTGTTTGACGGTTCTCGTTTTGCAATCGGTGATTCATTTGATGAATTGGTCGATCAGCAGACCGGCAAACATTATGTGAGTCAGGCCGGTTCTATGTCAGAAACCAAGGCCACTTATTTAGATTACGGTTATATGTCTGCGCGTACTGGTCAGGATGGTAATGAGATTGTGATCTTAGCTGGAACGCGAGATGTGGCATTGCTACACATTACAGAGGCGCTCACTCAACCCGCATCTTTAGACGTGCTTAAAAAACAGGTTGTAAACTCGCAAGCATTTGAGGCTTTGTATTCAGTTACGGCTTTAGAGCGCGCTAATTTAGGCGGAGAATTGTTGTTGACGCATTCATTTGACCAGGTGAATAGTAATCAACCGCAAGGTGTTGCGGTCAGCTCGGCTAGTGCGATCACCCACTGAGTATGCCGTGGCAGTGTGTTAAAGGCATAACACTATCAGTGATGCTGATGGCCGGTTCCCTATTGGCAGCTAGCGATTCAAGCACGACAGTTCGTCAAGAATTTCGTCAAGCGATGAACTCATTGTCGAGTACGCCAGACAACGACAGCGCCGCATTGCGCGACTATATTCTGTATCCGTATTTGCAAGCGGCACGTTTACAGTTTGCACTGAAGCAACCGCATGATGCTGTGACACTAGATGCGCAAATCAAAGCATTTCTTCTAGCGGCGCAGAATCTACCAATGGCACGAGAAGTCAGGCGTAATTGGTTGCTTGATTTGGCGTCTCGTCAGCAATGGACTGACTTTTTAGCTTATCTACCTGCGGATAACAGTGATATTGAGCTCAAGTGCTGGCAGGCGACGGCATTGATGGTTCAGCAAAGTGAGCAGCAACGAAGTTCCGTCCTAGAACAACTGTTACCTAAACTTTGGTTGAGTAGCTCACGTCTTCCTACTGCATGTGGCGGTGTATTTGAGTGGGCGCGCAAGGAAAACATCATCACTGCTGAATTGATCGAGCAACGAGCTCGTTTGATTCTACAGGCAGGGAGCACTGAGTTTGCCAAAGAGCTGATAGCGTTCTTAACGCACGAGCAATCTGCTTCACTTCGTCAATGGGTATTGCTGATTGAGAAACCTGAACAAGGGTTTGATGCGTTGATAGAGCATCCAGAAATCGCTGTTGAAGAGTCCGTGCTGCAAGATACTTGGCTACGTTTTGCCCGTAAAGATCCACAGGCAGCGCTTGTTCGCTTTTCTCGCTTAGTTAAGGCGCGTGGTTGGAATGACGCGACGATCAGTCTCTATGCGCGCAGTCTGGCATTGGGGTTGTCATGGAGTCGGCATCATGAGGCGCTGCAATATTTCGCGCAGGTGCTGCCGGCGGATCGAACGGATCAATGCTACGAGTGGTATGCGCGGGCGGCATTATGGGCAGGAGATTGGCCGTTAGTCGTTGAGGTGATTGATGCGATGCCGCAGTCACTAAAATCACAGGCACGATGGCGTTACTGGTGGGCGCGTGGCCAGCAACAAGTGGCTGGAATTGAATCGGCCCGTGCTACGTATCAAAAATTAATTGATGATGAGGATAATTACTTTGCTGCTATGGCGGCGGCGCGACTAGGGACTCGTTATGTGCCGCATGCTGAGTCGATCAAAGTGAACGAAGGGTTAGTGCAGCAGTTGGGTGCACAGCCAGTAATGCAGCGTATTAGAGAGTTGTTAAGCGTTGATCTGCGCAATTATGCGGCTAGCGAATGGAATGCACAGGTGGGGGCATGGTCTGTCGGTCAGCAAGAGGCTGCGGTACGTCTTATCCATGAGTGGGGTTGGTATGATCAAGCTATTCTGGTGGCGGATCGTCTAGGGCGGTACAGCGATTATCAACTGTTGTATCCCAAGCCCTACGATGATGAGGTGAATGAAGCCGTAACGCTTACTGGACTGACCGCTGATTTAATTTATGGGCAAATGCGCCAAGAAAGTTTGTTTCGAGCGGATGCCGTGTCTGTGGCCAATGCGCGAGGCCTCTTGCAGATGTTGCCTGTCACAGCGCGGGCTACGGCTAAGCAGTTCAATAGGCCTATGCCTACTGACGAAGAATTATTTAATCCTGCGATCAATGTGCCGTTGGCGGCGGTGCATTTGAAATCCTTGGTGGATCAGTTTGATGGTCAAATTTTAGTGGCGCTGGCCGCTTATAACGCGGGCTCAACGGCGGTCCGCCGTTGGCTGCCTGTTAAGTCTATGGATTCGGATATTTGGATGGAAAATATTCCTTATAACGAAACTCGTAATTACGTGCAGCGCATTCTGTGGCATAGCTTGGTGTTTCACTGGCTGCGCACACCAGAACCGCTCGATACCAAGGCTTGGTTGGCACCAATCAGCCCACTGGCGCAATAAAAACGCCGGAGCAGCGTGCTGTCCGGCGTTTACTGATTGATCAATTTGATAATTGACGGTTAGGCGAGGTTATTCGTCCTCATCCTCGTCATCCCAGTCATCTTCGTCTTCGTCATCCCAGTCGTCCTCTTCTTCTTCCTCGTCATCTTCCCATTCGTCTTCTTCGTCATCATCGTAAGGCTCGGACGCTGACCAGCCTTCTGGCTCATCGGCCTCATCTAAATCAAGTTCGTGCCAGATATCGAGGTCGAATTCTTCGATTTCGCCATCTTCATGTTGAATCTGTACCAGTTCTTCATCCGGATCTACCGTCAATACTTTGAACAGGGATTCCTCTTCAAGGTCTTCGTACCATTTTCCTGGTATCGGATCAAAATCTCTACCCACGTGCCACCTCAAACAAACAACAATTCATTGGTGACGGATATTAGGCAGTTGCCTGTGCGCATTCAATATGGATTGAGCGATAGCTTGGAAATTTTCTTTTGTCAGTTGCTGTTAAACTGTGCGCAGCTCAATTTTAGTAACGCTGTCCTTATGTCTACTGATCGTTCGCAGTCACTACAAACGCTTCAGGCGCGGCAGATTCCTCTGCTACATGCCAAGCGTGTTGTGGTTAAAGTGGGTTCTTCCTTACTGGTCGAGCGCAGTACCGGCCAGGTTAATCGCGCCTGGTTGGCGACTCTAGCTCAGGACATCAAGCGGCTACGTGATGCCGGTCAAGAGGTGCTATTAGTCTCGTCGGGTGCCATAGCTCTTGGACGCCGGCAATTAGGACTCGCGCCAGGAAAGTTAAAGCTTGAGGAAAGTCAGGCGGCTGCGGCGGTTGGTCAAATTCGTTTGGCGCATGCATGGACTGAGGCGCTGGAGCAGCACGGGTTAACGGTCGCGCAAATTCTGCTGACCTTCACCGATACCGAGGAACGGCGGCGTTATTTGAATGCGCGCAGTACGTTAGGAACTCTGCTCAAGCTCGGCTCTATTCCTGTCATCAATGAAAACGATACGGTCGCTACAGCTGAAATTCGTTATGGCGATAACGATCGCTTAGCGGCGCGTGTAGCGCAGATGATTAGCGCCGATTGCCTGATTTTGTTGTCAGATGTGGATGGGCTTTATACCGCTGATCCCACGCGCGACCCCGCGGCGCAGTTTATTCCTGAGGTGCGCGGCATTACTGCGGAGATTGAAGCCATGGCTGGGGGTGTTTCATCCGATGTGGGCTCAGGTGGCATGGCAACCAAAATTGCCGCGGCCAAAATTGCCGTGACCGCAGGCTGTCATATGTGTGTTGCGCTGGGTAAAGAGCTGCATCCATTGCAGCGCATTATGGATGGCGCGCGCTGTTCGTGGTTTTATCCAGAGGCCAATCCAATTACGGTACGTAAGCAGTGGATTGCAGGTGCGTTGAAGCCTGCAGGTGAATTGATTATTGATGAAGGCGCGTTAGCAGCGTTGCAACGTGGTAAGAGTTTATTGCCTGCGGGCGTGACTCGAGTGACGGGGCGCTTTGAGCGTGGAGATGCAGTGCGTGTCTGTTCTGTTGCGGGCGTAGAAGTAGCGCGTGGATTGTCTGCTTATTCTAGTGGCGATGCTGAGCGCATTTGCGGGCGACAGTCTAGCGATATAGAAGCATTGCTTGGCTTTCGTGGGCGTGACGAAATGATTCACCGTGATGATTTGGTGTTGACGCTGGCGCTTCCCGAAACTTAATGCGTCTATTCAGTTGCGCTGCTGTGCAATAGCGCCTCGATAATTCTATAGTGTTTATTTTGTTGTGCGGCGCACGGGTGTCGCCGCAACAGCGCGCTGTTGCGCTTGATCTAGTTGACCCAGTAACACGCCGGCTTGTTGATTAAAGTCAGCTAAATAAATTTGTGGAATCGGTCCGGCATTTGGCAAGACGACAGTGCTTGGATTTTTATGCACATTGTTGACGCGATATTCGTAATGTAGGTGAGGGCCAGTAGCGGCGCCGGTCATGCCAACATAACCAATCACTTGGCCTTGTTTTACTGCACTGCCGTTACCTAGATTAGATGCAAATCGTGACAGGTGACCATACAGCGTGGTGATCTTTGAGCCGTGATCCAAGATGATCACATTGCCATAGCCATTTTGTACGCCGCGAAAACTAATGCGACCATCACCCGCGGCTTTAACTGGCGTGCCAGTAGAGGCTGCATAGTCCACGCCTTTGTGCGCGCGGAATCGGTTTAGGATGGGGTGAAAGCGGGCGAGGCTAAAGCCTGAGCTAATGCGCGTGAAATCAACCGGTGCGCGGAGAAATTGTTTGTGCATGCTGCGTCCTTGTGGCGTGAAGTAATTGCTTATCTTCCCATCCGTAGATTCATAGCGGATCGCGCGATACACATGGCCGTCATTAATAAATTCCGCAGCCAGTATGCGACCATCGCCCACATAAGTGGTGTCACGAAATTGCTTTTCATAGATCACATTGAAGCGATCGCCGCGACGAATATCTAAAGCAAAGTCGATATCCCAGCCGAAAATATCGTTGGCCATGCGCATAATTAAATCGGCGCTGAGTCCGGCTTTTCTCGCGGAGGCAAACAATGAGTCAGTTACCGCACCATTTACATTTGCGGTCTGTATGGTCAGCGGCGTAGTAATTAATTCAGCGGTGAAGTCATCGCCATTGCGAACCACGGATAGCTTGGTGGTGTCATCGACTTGGCGCAGCAAGGTTTGCAGTTCGCCATCTTTATCGCGAGTGAAGGTGATGGGTTCGCCGGGTTTTAATTTGTCCAGTGCGTGTTTAACGTTGGGCAGCGCGCGAATGATGGCGAGATCTTGTACGTCTAATTTCAGTTGCCGAAAGATGCGTTCCAGCGTGTCATTTCTGCGCACCACAAACTCAACTGTACTGATGAGCGTGGTTTCTGGTTTGGGCGTTTGTAAGGTCGGAATGGGTAATTCCGGTTTGAATAAGTTGGTCAGAGAGATCAATTGAGCAGAAACACTACTAGCAAGTTGATTGTCTGTAGCCAGTTTGTACATCCCAACACCGCACAGCGCAGGCAATAACAGCCACAGCGTCATCCAGCTGACGTGGCTGGTCAGGCTGCGCTGTTTTTTTGGCTTTGCGGAGTTGAGGCCTGGTGTTGCCACGTAGGTGCCTGCGGTAAGTGCTTGGAGGCGGCACGGTAGATATTCGGTCGCCAGTCGTCAACCGCGCGCGACTTAAATTTTCTTCAGAATTAACTATTGGGCATTTGCGCGCTTGATCAGAAGCCCCTAAAGTTCTCGGCTTTGACCGAAATAGTGCGGAGACGAGTGAATGAGTCAGATGTCGCCAGAGGCGCAGGTTGCCGAATTGAGCAGAGGAGTCTCCGAGCTGCTCTTGGTGCCTGAATTACTGAAAAAGCTCAGGCGTGGTAAGCCGCTGATTATTAAGGCAGGATTTGACCCCACTGCGCCTGATTTGCATCTAGGTCATACGGTGCTGATCAATAAATTGCGCCTATTTCAGGATTTGGGTCATCAAGTGGTGTTTTTGATTGGTGATTTCACTGGCTTGATTGGTGACCCCACGGGTAGGAATGCCACGCGTCCACCGCTGACCCCAGACGAAGTGAAGGCCAACGCGCAGACCTATCAGCGGCAAGTGTTCAAAATTCTCGATCCCGCCAAAACACGGGTGGAATTCAACTCGACCTGGATGGGGGGGATGTCCGCTGCGGATCTTATTCAATTGGCGGGCAAGCACACTGTGGCGCGCATGCTAGAGCGCGATGATTTCAGCAAACGCTACAAGGGCGGACAACCGATTGCGATCCATGAGTTTTTGTATCCATTGGTGCAGGGCTATGACTCTGTGGCATTAAAGGCCGATGTTGAGTTGGGTGGCACGGATCAAAAATTCAATTTGTTGATGGGGCGTCACCTGCAGGAAATTTACGGACAGGAGCCGCAGGTGGTACTGACGATGCCCTTGTTAGAAGGGCTCGACGGCGTGAATAAAATGTCAAAATCCATGGGGAATTACATTGGAATTACCGAATCACCCGAAGAGATGTTCGGCAAGCTGATGTCTATTTCTGATGAGTTGATGTGGCGTTATTTTGATCTGCTGTCCTTCCGATCGAATGCAGAGCTAGAAGAGTTAAAGCTGCAAGTTCAGCAGGGCAGAAATCCGCGTGACGTTAAATTCGAGTTGGGCGTGGAAATTGTCGCGCGTTTTCATGATCAGGCGGCTGCGCTAGCGGCTCGAGATGGCTTTATTGCTCGATTTCAGAAGGGCGCCCTGCCCGAAAACATCAATAAACTCACCCTCAAAATCCCCAATCCGACCATTCCCTTGAGTGCGCTGATGAAACAAGCGGGGCTCGCGGCCAGTACTTCTGCGGCGATTCGCTTGATTGAGCAAGGCGCCGTGCGGTTAGATGGTGAGCGCGTAACCGATATCAAAGCCACTATTGCTGCGGGGGTAGTCGTTTTAATGCAAGTGGGTAAGCGTGAATTCGCTGAAATAACCGTGGAAATTGACGTCTAGCAACAATTCGAAAATTATTTTTGTAACTCCGTTGACTCCCTGATTTCCACGCGTATACTGCGCGCCCTCTCGCAGCCCGAGCGGCCCTTAAGGTCGCTTAGGATGCAAAAAAACCGCAATATTTTCTCTTCGAATGTGTTGACAGGTTTTCAAGAAACAGGTTAAAGTTCCGCTTCTTGACGCAGCGAAAGTTGCGATGCTCTTTAAGAATGTAACAGGTAATTTGTGTGGGGACTCGCGTCGTTTGTATCAACAATTGATGGCGAGTAACCAATAGCCAGAAGAGTTATTGGAGAAAGCTTCTGATCTAAAAGCTTTTGCTTTTAAGTGAAGAGTTTGATCCTGGCTCAGATTGAACGCTGGCGGCGTGCCTAACACATGCAAGTCGAGCGGTAACAGGTGTAGCAATACATGCTGACGAGCGGCGGACGGGTGAGCAATGCTTGGGAATCTGCCTATTAGTGGGGGATAACCCGGGGAAACTCGGGCTAATACCGCATACGATCTACGGATGAAAGCCGGGGACCGCAAGGCCTGGCGCTAATAGATGAGCCCAAGTCGGATTAGCTTGTTGGTGAGGTAACGGCTCACCAAGGCGACGATCCGTAGCTGGTTTGAGAGAACGACCAGCCACACCGGAACTGAGACACGGTCCGGACTCCTACGGGAGGCAGCAGTGGGGAATATTGGACAATGGGCGAAAGCCTGATCCAGCGACGCCGCGTGGGTGAAGAAGGCCTGCGGGTTGTAAAGCCCTTTCGGTTGGGAAGAAAAGTATTGACCTAACACGTCAGTACCTTGACGTAACCAACAAAAGAAGCACCGGCTAACTCTGTGCCAGCAGCCGCGGTAATACAGAGGGTGCAAGCGTTAATCGGAATTACTGGGCGTAAAGCGCACGTAGGCGGCTTGATAAGTCGAGTGTGAAATTCCCGGGCTTAACCTGGGACCTGCATTCGAAACTGTCTTGCTAGAGTATGGGAGAGGGAAGTGGAATTTCAGGTGTAGCGGTGAAATGCGTAGATATCTGAAGGAACATCAGTGGCGAAAGCGACTTCCTGGACCAATACTGACGCTCAGGTGCGAAAGCGTGGGGAGCAAACAGGATTAGATACCCTGGTAGTCCACGCCATAAACGATGAGAACTAGATGTTGGGAGGATTAGCCTCTCGGTGTCGTAGCTAACGCGTTAAGTTCTCCGCCTGGGGAGTACGGCCGCAAGGTTGAAACTCAAAGGAATTGACGGGGACCCGCACAAGCGGTGGAGCATGTGGTTTAATTCGATGCAACGCGAAGAACCTTACCTGGC
>CANGFV010000008.1 GCA_947453225.1 Pseudomonadota bacterium | reverse complement strand
TATCTATGCAATTTTGTTTGTAATTTGGACAGCGATTGGCAGCCAATATCGTTCTTTAAGTTGCATGCCTGCTTAAATAGCTCAAGAGCTTTGTCGTTACTTTGTTGTACACCATCGCCACTGAGGTATTGTGCGCCCAGAAGATTGCATGCGGCACCATCGTCGTGAGTGCAGGCTTGTTGTAATAATGCTGCTGATTTCTTGTGGTCTTCGTCAACGCCTTGGCCAACGTAATGTAAGTGAGCTAAGAGTGTGCAGGCGTTCCATTCACCGGCGGTGCAGGCCTTTTCATACAGTTCTGCGGCTTTCGTAAAGTCTTCGTCCACTATTCTAGCGGTTGAATATATTTCTCCAAGGTGAGTGCAGGAGGCCAAATAACCAATTTCACATGCTTTATTTAATAGCGAGATGATTTTGGTGCTGCTTTCTGAATTTTGCTCACTCTCAAGTAGAGTTACTAATTGATCGCAATCTTTGCCATTGCCAGAGTTGCAGGATGATTCAAGTTTCTTCAGTTCTGAAGTTTTTGCCGATGAATCGGTATCCTCAGAAGTTCCACGTTCAGAGGCGCTGCAGGCGCTGATTACAATCAAGATAAAGGCGAGTAGTGCTATTTTCATTATTCGTGGTCATTATTAGTTCGGGCGTGCCATCAAAGTATTATAGGGTAAACCAAAGCCGCTTTTAAGCGGTGCATAAAGCTTTGTGTCTGGCTTTGTAGGGCCTAAAGACTTGTGTGTCGGCATAGAAGTTAAAATTTTGTGCGGACCACCATTCGGGAATGCCAAGTATTGGCAGTGGCGTAAACCAAGACATATTCAGTGGCTGTGGCTGTTCTGCGCTCAGTTGTTTGGCGATTTCTAGATCTAACCACTTGATCCTGTCTGGCTTTGACTGGGAGAAGTAGTGATCGGGTGCCATAATTATTTTGGTGTGAGCGGTGATGGATTTATAGGGGTTAAGTAACTTTTCCATCAAGGCATGTCCGAAAATAAAAACCTCAGTGTGTTCTATAAAGGGCTTGCGTTGATCGATAAATAATGAAATCCACTCATGATGCTGTAATGCTCTGGCGAGTTGATCTCCTAGCGCGTGATCTCTAATGACCAGCAATGCAGAGTTTTCATCAAATACGGTGGCAGCATCTCGGATTCCGCCGCGAATGTGATTAATGCCATGTTGGGCAATCTGTTTCGCCTGGATAGCGTTTAACTCGCGCTTAATGTTTGGAAAGCTCAGCCAAACTAATGCATTGAAAAAATCATGTGCATTATCTCGTGTTGGAATCTTGCCGGTGTTGCTGATAAATGCTTCGTAAGCAATGCCTTCGGGAAGCTCCGTTTGATTCACAAAAGATAGCGTAATACCGCGATGGTTCTGTAAAGAGGCGGTTAAGGCCTGTTGGTTGAGTGCATTGATCCAATGACTTGTATGGCAGCTCGTTGCCGCATCTCTGACAGAGGAATACCAGGGCTGTGTCCAATCAATAGAAAAGCGCATATGGGGAGGGTTTCAAGTCATCTCATCGAGATGCTGGAGGTGTTGTAGTGCGCTATCTATTGTTGAGAACTTAAATTGAAATCCTGCTGTCGTCAGTTGCTCGGGTATTACCCGCTGTCCACCAAATAACAATATAGATCGTTCTTTAAGTAACGGCTTTAGAGCCCATTCAGGGGTGACTAGCCAGGCCTTTCTACGCAGGCTGTTTGCGAGCGTATGAGTAAAGACTTCGTTACTGACAGGATGTGGCGCGGTTAAGTTGAAGACACCATGGCATGTGGGTGTATGTAGTAAAAAAATTACAGCATTGAGGTAATCGGTAAGATGTACCCAGCTCATGATTTGCTGGCCGTTACCAAGACGGCTACCTAAACCTAATTTAAATGGCAGTAGCATTTTTTTGATCAGACCGCCATTTTGGTGTAGCACCAATCCAGTACGTAATTGACAGGTTCTTACACCTAAAGCCTCAGCGGGGCGCGCAGCTGCTTCCCAGCGTTGACACAGTGTTGCAGCGTAGTCACTGCCTAATTGGCTAGACTCAGTGCACTGTAGTTCTCCAGTATTGCCGTATATACCAATGGCCGATCCGCTTAAAAAGACTGCGGGCCTAACACGAGCGTGAGTCATGGACGAAATGAGTTGCTGCGTAATGCCAATCCGACTGTCTTCTAGTTCACGTTTGCGCGCTTGTGTCCACGCCTGATCAATAATTGGTTCGCCAGCTAAATTGATAACTGCATCAAAATAGATGTCAGGTCGCCACGCAGTTAACGAGCTCCAAGAGTTGACTTGTCCGTCAAACAGTTGTTTGACCTTATTTGGGTTGCGACTAAGTACAGTGATTTGATGCCCAGCGCGTAGCAACCGATTGACTAGATGACGACCAATAAAACCAGTGCCGCCGGTAATAAGAATGCGCATCAGCCTTTTACTCGCAAAGTGGATCGTCCACCATCTACGCCAATGACTTGCCCAGTAATCCAGCAGGCTTCTTCAGAAATTAGAAATGCCGCGAGCGATGCAATATCTGCCACCTGCCCAAGTCGTGGAATGGGGTGTAATCCAGCAATAGATTGCGCCATGGCTTCGTTTTGCCAGAGTGATTTTGACAAGGGGGTCTGTGTGAGTGAAGGTGCGATGGCATTGACGCGCACATGCGGCGCAAGTTCTGCTGCAAGGCTTAATGTCAGGCTGGAAATAGCGCCTTTAGCCATGGCAATTGAGGCATGCATGCCAAATCCTTGAGCTGCAGCAATAGAGCTAAACAATACCACTGCGCTATGCTCAGACTTTTTTAAGGCAGGTAGTGCTGCTTGTATGGCAAGTGCTGCGCTAACTGCATTTAATTCATAATCGCGGATAAAGTCAGCGCGTGTCAGGCGGGGTAGCGCTTTGAGCGTGATGCTGCCGACAGCATAGATCAAGCCATCGATGTTATCACCGGCCTCGTTTACCGCGCGTTGTAGGAATGATTCATCAAGTACATCGCCCACACTATAGGATGCGTTAAGTTCAGCGGCAATCGAGGTCAGGGCATCGGTATTGCGACTTACCAGATGCAGTTGGTGACCGCGTGCGGCGAGCAGGCGAGCGGTGGCCGCACCGATCCCGCCCGTGGCACCAAAGATGAGATATTTTTTTGACATGGCTATGGCGTGATTAAATTTCTGACTGTATTGGGGTGGTAATTATGATTCTAATGATCTTGCCAAGGAGTGGGGGATATTTATAACTGTGTCAGCGTAGCAAGATAAGAGTTGGGGTTAGATCTGGGCCTATCCATACCAAGGCGTCCTGTCCTAACTCACTACCCAGCAACTTTGCTTGTTCAAGACCAATGCCCAGTACAAATAACCCATGTTCAGTTGGCCAATCGCCAGAATGGGTCTGTGTGAAAGCATCAATGCCAATTAATTTAAGCGTGGCTACTCTATTTTTTAGCGATGCGTGAGCGATTTGGTTTAGGTGGGTATGTTGAAGTGTGCCCCTAGGGTTATAAGCGGTAATGAAGGCGCCGCATTCGACGGCGTGTCTTTCAAATAAAGCCGATAAATCATCGTGGCGAATATTTACAGCTAACTCGAGCGTGCCGGATTGAAGAATCAGACAATAGGATGTCTTGCAATATGCGGCAATTTTTTCTGGATCAATTCGTGTGTTGGCTGGGGTGAGGCTCATGGATTGCAGGTCGCTAGGCTGGGCTTGTCAACAAAACTTTAGGGAGCGATTATTTTGGGCGTGTATGATGGTGCATTGTGATGATCTAAGTATCATACGTGTATAGGGGTGAATGGTATGGTTTGTAGTGTCAATAAAATAAAAATTATCGGCCTCGTGATTGCGGTATTTGCAGCATTAGGGTGGGGAATGAGTGCGTTTGCGATAGAGTCACCCGACTACTCGGTTGTGCGTGAGACTAAAACCTTTCAGGTACGACAGTACAGTCCTTACTGTGTGGCTGAGGTGGTTATCAATGCTTCCGCCACTGAGGCGGGCACTAAAGCGTTTCCAATTCTAGCGGGCTATATTTTTGGTAAAAACAAAACCAAACAAAAGATGGACATGACTGCGCCGGTGATCCAAAAGGCAAAATCAATCAAAATGGATATGACTGCGCCAGTGATGCAGGTTGCAGGCGAGGGCGGTTACGTGGTGCAGTTTGTAATGCCCAAAAAATATACGCTTGCAACCCTGCCTGAACCCGATGATTCGCGGGTCAAATTGCGTGAGGTGACTGGTAAGAAGGTTGCGGTGATTAAGTATTCTGGTACTTGGTCTCAGAAGAATTACGATCAGCATTTGCAGATGCTCAAATCGGCGCTGGAACAAGAAGGAATAGTTACCCGTGGCGAGCCGATTTATTCTCGTTACAATCCGCCGTTCACGCCATGGTTTATGCGCACTAATGAAATCTGGTTCGAAATTCAGTAGTCATTGTTGATTGAATTATTAACTTAAATTCTGGAAAACAAAAAATGAAAACTGCCTCTGTGATTTTTCTATCTGCACTTGTGGGTGGAGTGGCCTATGCAGGTGAGTCTACATCCACAAAAAATACCGTTCCAGCTAAGCCCATCATTGGCAATATGGTGGATATTCCGGCTGGTGAATTTTTGATGGGCGATAACGTAGGAGACGGCTCTATTGATGAAAAGCCGGTGCATCGAGTGAGTATCAAGGCTTTTCGGCTAGGTGAAACGGAAGTGACTTTTGAGCAGTACGATATTTATGCACACGCTATAGCTGATGCTGCACCAAAAAATAATGATCACTTCGTGAGTAACTTGCCAGATGATAATGGCTGGGGGCGCGGCAATCGTCCGGTCTTCAATATCAGTTGGGATGAGGCGCAGGGTTATATTACTTGGTTAAATCAGCAAACAGGGCGACGCTTCCGGTTGCCTAGTGAAGCTGAATGGGAATATGCCGCGCGTGCCGGTACGACCACTAATTTCCCTTGGAGAAATACGTTTTCTTCTGCGCAGGCTAACGGTGCCAATGCGCTTAAACAGACAGCGCCTGTGGCGCAATATCCTGCAAATAAGTTTGGTTTGTACGACATGGTAGGCAATGTGTATGAGTGGGTACAAGATTGTTATCACTCAGGCTATGTCGGTGCGCCGACTGATGGTTCTGCTTGGACGGCCAACGCTGACTGTAGCGGACGTCGTATCACTCGTGGCGGGTCTTGGGGTAGTGATGTTATTAACTTGCGATTATCAAATCATTATGCAGTGAACATTACTTCCAGAAATGGCAATCTTGGATTTCGCTTGGCAGAAGACAAATAACGCAAATTGGTAGGTTCATTGACCTTGGCGATCTAATTAAAAAAACAGCTATAAAAATTAAAAGGGCCAGATGTTTCCACATCTGGCCCTTTTGTTTGGTTGCTTATTAGAAGTTACTTACGAGCTTTGATGGTGTAAGTATCGCCCAACATGCCATTCTTCTGTTTGGCGTTCTCTTTTGAAGGAGTCCAAGTCAGTACATAGTCAGCCTTCACTTGGTCTGGTGATACGGTCACGCGAATGTAGCCTGTACCACCCACTACAGTACCGTTATCGTAGTGATACAGCTGACCGCGATTGCCAAGGTCGGTATCAGAAGCGCTAGGTTGTGGGCCGGCTTGATAAACAATGCCGTCTAGATCTTGCTTCGCGTAGGTGTGGTCATGGCCATGGAAGAAGATCGTGGCTTTGTTTTCAACGAGTAACTGGTGAATAGGCTTGCCCCAGCCTGGACGTGCGGTATCAAAACCATAGGTGTTATCTAGGTTGTAGCCACCCCATTCAAGATACTTAGCGGCTTCAATACCGCCACGCATTGCACCGTCCATGTTCAAGCCGCCAATCAAGTTATGGGCAAATACAAATTTCCACTTGGCTTTGCTAGTTTCAAGCGTTTTGCGTAACCAATCATATTGTTCTTTACCTAAAGTTAGGCTCCAGTCACCAGCAAGTTCAGGTGCGCTAGGCTTATTCCAATAAGGATCAAGCATGATGAACAGTGCGTCGCCCCATTGCCAAGCGTAGTTGGCTTCACGGACACCGACGATTTCTTCGCTGCGGCTGCTACCCGTATAGAAGCTATTTGGATAAGGGTTAGGGAAATAACGCTTGCGTTCCAATGCATTCATGATGCCGATATTGGTGATGCTGGCTGGGCCTTTTTCACCTTCGTGGTTGCCCAGTCCGAGGAACATGGTGGCAGAGTGGGTCAGTAGATCGAAGTAAGAACGCTGCAACTGAACGCGTCCTTCGACGGCTGCACGAGAAGCATCCATACCGAGCTTATCTACGAAAAAGTTATCGCCCACGTCGATAATGAAGTCAGGCTTGTCCTTGAGCATATTCAATAGACTGATTTTGTAGGCATCTTCATCAGTACGTTCGTCTAAGTGAGGGTCGAACTGTACGGTGAAAGTAAAGGTGCTGCCTGGAGCACGCTGGGTCCAGAATGAACGCTCGGTGCGAGCAGTAAATTTCTGAGTACCAACTTCGCGGTAGTTGGTGCGATAGAAATATTGAGTGTTTGCCTTCAGTCCATCAATAGTCGTGTCCACGGGATCTTTGGCTTTGAAAATTGCCACTGGAGTCTTGCCAGTGTAAGTCCCCGACTTAGTGCCGTATTCAAAGAATACTTCTAAGTCTTTCTGAGAGGCTGCGTTGATAGTGATGGAAGTATCCGTTGGGCGGCCCAGCATTTCCTGTGCAATGAAAACAGGGTCATTGGTGGCACGTTTGCGATCACCGAGACCACTATTGGAGGGCGCAGGATGATTAACGGCAGTTGGATTGACGGCCTCTTTAAACTGGGAACCACCCGCTGCAGATTGAGCGCCGGTCTCTTGGGTGGCGATAATCACGCCCGATCCGATGATCAGAGCAGCGATTACGCCATAATTTTTTACTTTCATGAATAAACTCCTGAACTAATGGCGTATGCCCCGCCCGAATCTAGTTAAATTGTATGACGCTCTGGTCAAGCAGCAGATCAGAGCGAGGCGGCGATAATACCTGAGTTTTTTTTAGTGATTCTACGTCCAGCGTAAAGAAATCATAACCAGCCGGGGTTCGGGCTTTGGAGTGGCTTCCCTTTGGCTTCAAGTTCTACAAATACCAGCGTTGTCACGTGCAATAATAGACGCATAGATCATAAGACTAATTCGACAGACCACTTCGACGCTCCATGTCCTTCGTCCACCTACATCTTCACACTGAATATTCGCTGCTGGATAGCGTGGTTCGTATTCAAAGTGAGCGAGATGAGCAGGGTGTGCTCACGGTGAAGGGATTGATGGATGCCACTTCCGGTGCCGGTATGCCTGCGGTGGCGCTGACTGATCAAAGCAATTTGTTTGGGATGGTCAAGTTCTACAAGGCTGCTCGGTCTGTGGGTGTTAAGCCCATCATTGGTGTGGACTTATTAATTCAAGAACTGGGCGAGAAGGCAGAGCCCTCGCGCCTAGTGTTGTTATGCCAGAACGAGCAGGGCTATAAAAATTTAACCCGGATAGTTACGCGTTCGTATATTGAAGGGCAAAAACTGGGGGTGCCCATTGTGCATCGCAGTTGGTTAAGTCGAGAGTCGTTGACGGGACTCATTGCACTTGCCGGACCCCACAGTCATCTTGGGCGTTTGCTACTCAACGACAAGGCTGAGGAAGTCACGCAGGGTTTGGATTATTGGCGACAGCTGTTTGATGATCGTTTATATCTGGAGTTACTCAGAACGGGACGGGCGGGTGAAGCAGCTCATTTGTCTGCCGCTGTAGAGGTTGCGCAGCGACATGGTATTCCCGTGGTGGCCAGTAATGATGTGCGCTTTGTTTCGCAGAGCGATTTTGAGGCTCATGAAGCGCGCGTATGTATTCATGAGGGTACGTTGCTTGGTGATACCAATCGGGTACGGCGCTATAGCGAACAGCAGTATTTGAAGTCGCCCGAGGAGATGGTTCAGTTATTCGCTGATTTGCCTGAAGCCATTCATAACTCCATTGAGATTGCAAAGCGGTGCAGTCTTGAAGTGAATTTGGGTAAGTCAGTGCTGCCTGCCTATCCAGTACCTAAGGGCTTATCTACAGAAGAATTTTTACGGCAAGAAGCGCAGCAGGGGCTTGAGAGAAGGTTGCAACAACTGGTGGCGCAAGCCACGCCTGGCACCCGGCAAATACCTCATGATGAGTATCGCAAGCGCCTGCAATTAGAGTTGGATGTGATCTGTAATATGGGCTTTGCAGGTTATTTCTTAATTGTTGCTGACTTTATTCAGTGGTCTAAAGATAACGGAATTCCAGTTGGCCCTGGACGTGGTTCAGGTGCTGGTTCATTGGTTGCGTATGCCATCAAAATTACTGACATTGATCCGCTGCAATATGATCTGTTGTTTGAGCGCTTCTTAAATCCAGAGCGTGTGTCCATGCCCGACTTCGATATCGACTTTTGTATGGAAGGTCGAGATCGAGTCATTGATTATGTGACTCAAAAGTATGGCCGTGATCGTGTGTCGCAAATCATTACTTATGGCTCGATGGCGGCCAAAGCGGTAGTGCGTGATGTGGCTCGAGTGATGGGTCACAGTTATGGGTTTGCTGATTCAGTGGCGAAGCTGATTCCGTTTGAGTTGGGTATCACGCTTAAGTCTGCGATTGCCAAAGAAGACGAATTACGTCGTCGGTATCAGAATGAAGAAGAAACCAAAGCCTTGCTTGATTTGGCTATGTCGCTTGAAGGTTTGGTGCGCAATGCCGGTATGCATGCCGGTGGCGTGGTAATTTCACCGACGCAGCTGACGGATTTTGCGCCGTTATATTGTGCAGATGATGGCACTGGGATGGTCACCCAGTTTGATAAAGACGATGTGGAAGCGGCGGGATTGGTGAAGTTTGACTTCCTTGGGTTGCGTACCCTGACCATCATTGATTGGACGGTCAAAACCATTAATGCACAACGCAGTAAGGCTGGGCAGCCACCATTGGATATGTCAGCACTGCCACTGAATGATCAACCCACCTATCAGTTGATGCAGCGAGGTGATACTGCTGCGGTATTCCAGTTGGAATCTCGTGGCATGAAGGATTTGAATCGCCGCCTTAAGCCCGACTGTTTTGAAGATATTGTGGCCTTAGTGGCGCTGTTCCGTCCCGGTCCGCTCGAAGCGGGCATGGTGGATGATTTTATTGCTCGCAAAAAAGCTGATGCAGGCGTGCCCATTGATTATCTGCATCCAGATTTGAAGCCAGTGCTGGCCCCAACGTATGGCGTGATTGTGTACCAAGAGCAGGTGATGCAAATTGCTCAGGTGCTTGCCGGTTATACCTTGGGCGGTGCCGACATGTTGCGTCGCGCCATGGGTAAGAAAAAACCAGAAGAAATGGCTAAGCAGCGTGCCATTTTCGTTGATGGTGCTAAAGCCCGCGGGGTGAATGCGGATCAGGCCGGCTTTATTTTTGATTTGATGGAAAAGTTTGCTGGCTATGGATTCAATAAGTCGCATTCTGCTGCCTATGCCATGCTGTCGTATCAAACGGCTTGGCTCAAAGTTCATCACACTGAGGCCTTCATGGCGGCGGTTTTATCTTCTGATATGGATAAGACTGACAAGGTGGTAGCGCTTATTGAAGAGACGCGCCGCATTGGGCTGACGGTTGAGTCACCGAATATTAATCATTCGTCATATATGTTTACGGTCTCAGGACCGCGCACTATTCGTTATGGGCTAGGGGCAATCAAGGGTGTAGGGCAGGCGGTTGTCGATGCTTTGGTGGCTGAGCGTGAAGCTCGAGGACCATTTAAGAGCTTGGTGGATTTGTGTCAGCGTTGTGATGCGAATCGTCTCAGTAAACGCTTGCTCGAAGCATTGATCCGTTCAGGGGCGTTAGACTCGTTTGGTGAAAACCGCGCGACGTTAATGCATAACCTAAACGGTGCCACACAGATGGCGGATCAGGCGCTTAAAGCCAAGGTGGTTGGACAAAACGATATGTTTGGACTCTCTGTCGAAGATGCTACCGATACGGCATCCTTAGTGATGGAGCAAGTACCTGAATGGCATGAGCGAGTTCGCTTGGAGGGTGAGCGAGAAACTCTAGGGTTATATTTAAGTGGGCATCCCTACGATGAATATCGCGATGAACTGCGTGGCATGACCAGTGGATCAATTGCGGATTTAGCTGGAGATAAGCCAACGGTACCCCAAGGAGAAGGCTTCCGCTTTCAAGGTCGTCCCGTCACAGTTGCAGGCATGGTGGATGAAGTCGGTAAGCGTGGTAATCGAATTATTTTAAAAATAGATGATCGTAGCGGGCGTTTGGAAGCCACGTTATTTGAAGAGGCTTACCTGCAATACAAATCCCTGTTGACCAAAGGTTCAATTGTTTTGCTTGAAGGTAAGTTGCGCTATGACGATTTCATCGATGGTTGGCGACTTACCGTGAATAAAGTGCAAGCGGTTGGGCAAGTGCGCTTACAGAATGCTAAGCGGCTCATGATTCGCTGGCCGGATAAAAGCGTGCGCGATATGGTACCGCAGCTTGAAAAAATTCTTAAACCGCACCGTAAGGGTGCGTGTGACGTTGCAGTGTACTATCGAAATAACAATGCACGTGCCGTGCTGCACTTGCCTGAGGATTGGAAGATCTCACCGAGTGACGAGTTACTCGATCAGTTGCGTAAGGTGTGTGGCTCAGACGGTGTGCAGTTAAGTTATGGGCGCGCTTGATCTTGTGCGTTGTTATTTTGTGTTGAGTGAAATCACTGCTACGAAAAAATAAGGCCGACTGTTTAGGTCGGCCTAAATGTGGCAACGAAGACTAGAGTCTTGATGATGTGATTGCATCAACGTGGGACTAACCTGACACCGCTTCTTTCCACCAAGTCTGATTACACACTCCGCAAAACAGGAGGGAGTTGCGATCATCATACTCCCTCAGGGTGGTGACTTGGCAAGCGTCTTTTTGTTTTTTTTATTAACTATATTCCTTATAAAAAACAATAAGATACGTGATTATTGCGATAAACGCGCCACTACAGCCGAGCCCGCTTCTGAGGTGCTGGCCACAGGGCCGCCTGCGGATATATCTGCGGTTCTGACGCCCTCTGAAATGGCAGAAGATACAGCCGATTCAATGGCTTGCGCTTCGGTTTCCAGCTTCAAGGAGTGTCTGACTAGCATGGCTACGCTCAAAATAGTGGCATAGGGGTTGGCTAGGCCCTTGCCGGCGATATCTGGGGCGGAGCCATGAATTGGCTCGTACAGACCTAGGGTGCCAGCCCCAAGGGAAGCCGAAGGTAGGAGTCCCAAAGATCCTGCCAGCATCGATGCTTCATCGGTAAGGATGTCGCCGAACATATTTTCTGTGACCATCACGTCAAAACTTGAGGGACGACGGATTAGGTGCATGGCAGCTGAATCCACCAGCATGTGCTCCACCTGGATGTCAGGGAATTCGCTCTTCATGAGTTTTTCAACAGTGCTACGCCAGAGGCGAGAGGTTTCCAGCACATTGGCTTTATCGACGGACACTAATTGCTTACGGCGTTGGCGAGCCAACTGGGCGGCAACGCGAGTGACGCGTTCAATTTCATTAACAGAGTAACTGCACAAGTCGCTAGCCGTAGTTTCAGTGCGAGTTTTTTCGCCGAAGTAAATGCCGCCGGTCAGTTCCCGTACCACCATGATGTCGGTGCCTTTGAGTACTTCAGGTTTAATGGTGGATGCATCCATCAATGCTGGGTGAAGCGTTACTGGACGTAAATTGGCAAACAGTCCCAGCGATTTTCTAATGGCCAATAAGCCTTGCTCAGGACGAACCTTGGCTTCAGGGGCTGACCACTTAGGGCCGCCGACAGCGCCAAGTAACACCGCATCTGCTTGTTTACAGGCTGTTTCAGTCTGTTTTGGTAAAGCTGAACCTGTCGCATCAATAGCAGCGCCACCGATCAGTTGTTCTTCAGTTTCAAATTGGTGACCAAATTTTTTGGCGACAGCTTGAAGAACGCGGACCGCCTGCTCGGTAACTTCTGGGCCAATGCCGTCACCCGGTAGAACTACAATTTTTGCTCTCATGCGCGCGCCTGTTCGTATTGTTGAATGGTGTCTAGTTGATTCATGATGAAGCCGAGTTCATCGACGCCATTAAGTAAGCAATATCTAGCAAAGCCCTCAATCTTGAAACTCACTGCTTTGCCATTGGCTAGTGTGAGGGTGCTGTTTTGTAAGTCGATAGTCAGTTCGGTTCCAGGGTTGGCCATAAGCCAAGCATGGTTTTCTTTATCAATAACAACCGGGAGTAAACCGTTCTTAAGGCTGTTGCTGCGGAAGATGTCGGCGATTTCAGTACTAATTACAGCCTTGAAGCCAAAGTCGAGTAGGGCCCAGGGCGCATGTTCACGAGAAGAGCCGCAGCCAAAGTTATTGCCGGCAACGAGTATTTTGCAGCCGCGGGCGCTGTCTTGATTCAGGATGAATTCTGGATTGGTGCTGGCGTCGGCAAGATAGCGCCAGTTGGAAAATGCATGTTGCCCCAAGCCGGCCTTGGTGGTGGTCGTTAAAAACCGAGCTGGGATGATCTGATCAGTGTCGATGTCAGAGTACGGCAGTACTACGGTTTTGGATTTAATTAAACGTATTGGTTCCATGATGAATACTCTATAAATTATTGATTTATAAATTCACGAGGATCGGCGACGCAGCCGCGAATAGCGGATGCAGCGGCGGTCGCTGGGCTGGCCAGTAAGGTACGCGCCCCTGCGCCTTGTCGGCCTTCGAAGTTGCGATTGCTGGTGCTCACTGCATAGTGACCGCTAGCGACGGTGTCGCCATTCATGCCGATACACATAGAGCAGCCTGATTCACGCCATTCGGCGCCTGCGTCAGTGAATATTTTGTCCAGTTCAAGCGCTTCGGCTTCACGCTTAATTTGTTGCGAGCCGGGTACAACCAGTGCTCGTACGCCGGGCGCTACTTTTCGTCCCTTCATCACCTGTGCCGCCAATTCCAAATCAGAGAGTCGTGCATTGGTGCAACTACCAATGAAGACCACTTGGATAGGTTTGCCCAGCAATGTTTCGTTGGGCTGCAGTCCCATATACGCAAGGGATTTCATAAACACAGAATCGCCGCTGTGGTCGGGCACTTGTCCATTGATTGGCATCACCATGCCGGGATGAGTGCCATAAGTAATCATTGGTACGAGTTCGTTACCGTTGATATGAACTTCGCGATCAAACTTTGCGCCCGGATCGCTGCATAATTGCTTCCATTCTTGAACGGCTTTATCCCACTGTGCACCTTGTGGTGCTTTGGGGCGACCTTTCAAATAGGCAAAAGTAGTTTCATCAGGTGCAATCATGCCGGCGCGAGCGCCCGCTTCAATTGACATGTTGCACACTGTCATGCGTCCATCCATCGACAGGGCTTCAATGGCTGAGCCACGGTACTCAATGACTTGGCCGGTACCGCCCGCCACGCCGATTTTGCCAATAATGGCGAGAATTAAATCTTTAGCTGTAACGCCTTTTCCTAACTTGCCATCAACGGTAATGGCTAACGTTTTGGGGCGGCGCTGTAATAAGCATTGCGTGGCTAGCACATGACCCACTTCGGTGGTGCCGATCCCGAAGGCAAGCGCACCAAATGCGCCATGCGTTGCGGTATGGCTGTCGCCGCACACAATGGTTTTGCCTGGTTGTGTGGCGCCTAGTTCAGGGCCTACAACGTGCACAATGCCGCGCTGAGTTGAATGTAGATTCAGTAGTTCAACATTAAACTCAGCACAGTTTTTTTCCAGTTGCTTAATCTGCTCTGCAGCAGATTTCACCTTGATAGGCACTCTGCCGGCAATTTCGGCAGGATCAGTCGGTGTGGAATGATCCATGGTCGCCAAGGTGCGATCAGTACGACGTACCTTTAGTCCTTGTTCGCGCAGCAAAGAGAATGCCTGTGGTGAAGTGACTTCATGCACGAGATGCAGGTCGATGTACAACACGGCGGGGGTGTCGGCAGTTTCTGGCACGACTTCATGACGTTCCCAAACTTTTTCGAAAAGGGTTTTTGGTGTGTTCATGTTATTTCTTGATCACAGTCAGTGTAGTGGGGTGCATCTTGCACGTGTGTATCAATAACAAGTTAATTGACTAGTGTTAAGCCATCGTGAATAGCGATGGCTTAAGCCGTTCCGTTGTTTCTGAAGCGTTATTAATGCATCAGGTTGTTCTTGGGCTTGGTGTGTAGTGCTCGCAGCTTTCTAACCAGCCCCATTTATCTGCGGTCTTGCCGTTGAATAAGCCGAAGAACGCAGATTGAATAGCTTCAGTGATTGGGCCGCGTCGGCCAGCACCCACTTGAATATGGTCTACCGATCGCACTGGGGTGACTTCAGCAGCAGTACCAGTGAAAAACATTTCATCTGCGATGTAGAGCATTTCACGAGGCAGGGCTTGTTCACGTACTTCAAAGCCATGGGCTCTGGCTAATTGAATCACGGTATCGCGTGTAATGCCTTGCAGAATCGAATTGCCCAGTCCTGGCGTGTAAATGATGCCATCGCGGATCACGAATAGATTTTCACCGGCGCCTTCACTGACTGTGCCATCCACGCCCAAGCCAATGCCTTCAGCAAAGCCCATGCGTTTAGCTTCCATACTGATCAGTTGGCTGGAAAGATAATTGCCGGCTGCTTTACCGAGGGAAGGAATAGTGTTTGGTGCTAAACGTTGCCAAGAAGAAATACATACATCAATGCCTTTTTCCATGCCTTCAGCGCCTAAGTAAGCGCCCCATTCAAAGCCTGCCACCACGGTATCAATGGGCGGTGGATTTTTTGGCGCCACGCCAATTTCACCATAGCCACGATAGACAAAGGGACGAAGATAAGCGCCATTGGTGAGGTTATTGGCCATCACAATTTCTTTACACGCGTTGTTGATGTCATCAACAGAGTAGGGAATATCCATGCGATAGATACGAGCTGAATCAAACAGACGGCGCGTATGTTCTTTCAATCGAAAGATAATCGGCCCTTTAGGGGTTGAGTAAGCGCGCACACCCTCAAATACTGTGGAGCCATAATGCAGCGCGTGTGCTAACACATGGGTGGTGGCTTGATGCCACGGAACCATTTTTCCGTTCTGCCATATAAAGTTTGCTGGGGTAATAGGCATGAATGCGACTCCGAAATTCGATCAGGGATTAGCCATGACTGAGCGCTCAGCGCGGCGTTCGGCGCTATGGCGAGTGGTCTCTATACGGTTAACAACTTCAAGGAAGGCGCGTGCGGCAGCTTCAATGATATCTGTACTGATGCCGACGCCACGGTAGCTGCGGCCGTTGTGATCCACGGTGATGAGGGCTTCACCTTGAGCATCTTCACCAATCGAAACGCTGCGTACCTCAAATTTACATAGCGCGGCTTTAAGTTGTGTGGCTGTTTCAATGGCTTTGATCACAGCATCTACAGGGCCAGCAGCGGTTACAGAGTGCTGTTCAGTACGACCCTCAGCATGTTGCAGTTTGATGGTAGCTTGTGCTTCACCTGGTGTAGTGTTGACGTTCACTTCAAGTAATTGCCACGGACCAGGAGCGTCGGTTTCGGCCTGCATGACTAATGCTTCGATGTCGCCATCAAATAATTCTTTCTTTTTATCGGCTAAAGATTTGAACTTTTCAAACATTTGATTGAATTCAGCGTCGCTGACTTCAAAGCCGAGTTCTTTTACGCGCTCACGAAATGCATGCCGACCTGAGTGCTTGCCCAATACAAGACTAGTGCGTGTTAAGCCCACATCTTGCGGACGCATGATTTCGTAAGTAGAGCTATTGCGTAGCATGCCGTGTTGGTGGATGCCTGATTCATGTGCAAATGCATTTTCGCCCACAATCGCTTTATTGCGGGGAATGGCCATGCCGGTGATCGAAGAGACCAAGCGACTGGTGGGATATAACTTGGTTGTATGAATGCCGGTATGAACTTTGAATTGGTTTTCACGGGTTTTAATCGCCATGACCACTTCTTCAAGTGAGCAGTTGCCAGCGCGTTCGCCAATTCCGTTAATCGTGCATTCAATTTGACGAGCGCCAGCGCGTACTGCTGCCAAACTATTGGCTACGGCCATGCCTAAATCATCGTGGCAGTGAACCGACAAGATAGCTTTATCGATATTCGAAACATGTTGTTTGAGGTACCGAAACACTTCATAGAATTCTTCCGGTACGGTGTAACCGACAGTGTCGGGCACATTAATAGTGGTTGCGCCTGCATCAATAACGGCGCTGACCACTTCAGCTAAAAATTCCGGTTCGGTGCGTGAAGCATCTTCTGGAGAAAATTCAACATCGTCGCAAAGATCGCGGGCAATTTTTACGCCTTCAACCGCAGTGCGAATGATTTCATCCTTCGCCATATTGAGTTTGTATTGACGGTGTATGGCACTGGTGGCGAGAAATACGTGCAAACGTGGCTTGGCGGCATCTTTAAGTGCGGCCCAAGCTTTGTTGATGTCATCACGATGACATCGCGCCAATCCAGCAATGCGTGGCCCATGAGTTTCACGGGCGATCGCATTGACTGCTTCCCAGTCACCGCGCGAAGCCGCAGGAAAGCCGGCTTCAATAATGTCCACCCCTAATTCCGCCAATGCTCTGGCAATTCGCAGTTTTTCCGGTTGCGTCATGCTGCAACCGGGAGACTGTTCACCATCACGTAATGTGGTGTCGAATATTAGAACGCGGTTTGGATCAGGGGTGATCATGCGCTGTGCTTGTTCCTTAACGGATCTGGGCTATGGACTGGAGCTTACGCTTCCAGCCATGGCATACGTGCACGCAGTTTGGCGCCAACCTTTTCGATTGGATGTGCAAGGTCTTTCTTCATTAAAGCCTTGTACTTTTTCTGACCGCGCTTGTTTTCAGCAATCCATTGACGGGCAAACTTACCGTTCTGAACTTCCTTCAGTACTTTCTTCATTTCGCGCTTTACCGATGGCGTAACAATGCGTGGGCCACGAGTTAAGTCGCCATACTTACAAGTTTCGCTGACGTATTGATGCATTTTGGCCAAGCCGCCTTCGTGCAACAAATCAACGATCAGTTTTAGTTCGTGCATTACTTCGTAGTAGGCCACTTCAGGTTGATAGCCGGCTTCAGTTAATACTTCAAAGCCTTTGCAAACCAGTTCAGTGGTACCGCCGCACAGTACAGACTGTTCGCCGAATAGATCAGTTTCTGTTTCTTCAGCGAAGGTGGTCTTAATTACGCCACCACGAGTGCCGCCAATACCATCAGCATAGGCGAGGGCATTATCGAAACCGCTCTTAGTCGCATCTTGAGCAACGGCAATCAGACAAGGCACGCCGCGACCTTGTTCATACTGACGGCGCACTAAATGGCCAGGGCCTTTTGGTGCAATCAGCACCACATCAAGATCTTTACGAGGTTTAATGAGTTTGTACTGAATGTTAAAGCCGTGAGCAAACAGAATGGTTGCGCCCAAAGAAACATTGCCGATCACTTGCTTGTAGAGATCTTTCTGAGCCAAGTCAGGCACTAGGAATGCAATAAGCTTTGCGCCTTTTACAGCGGTGGCAGGTTCAACCACCTTCAGGCCATCTTTCTGAGCTTTTTTCCAGCTATCGCCACCCTTGCGTAGGCCAACAACAACGTCATAACCGCTGTCCTTAAGGTTCAGTGCATGAGCGCGACCTTGGCTGCCGTAGCCGAGGATAGCGATGCGTGCGCCCTTAAGCGCTTTCTTGTTAACGTCTTTCTGTGAGTAGATCTGCATTGTGAGGGCTCCTGAGGGGCGACCGTAAATGACCAATTAAGAATTAAAAAACAACTCGAAAAATAAAAAAACAACAAACCAAAAAAATGACACTACAGAAACGACAAACCCCGCGGAGGGTGGGCGGGGTTCACTGTCTGAATGTATCTGAGTGACGTTTCAGTTCAGCTTCCCGCAGGCGTCGTGACCGGTACGGAAAGGTTCCGGACTACGCTACTTTCCGGTGTTGGTACATCGGAAAAATTTGCGAGAAGAAAAATCACGAAAACGACCCGTTAAAAAAACCGAACAATGACATCATATAACCCCCTGATTTGTCAATGGATAAAAGCGCCAAAGTGCTTGATTTAATGGCAGATCATGATTGGGTTGGCCTGTTATGCTTGCCCATGAAAATTTTGCTTTTTCAGTTGCTTCGATTTAATGGGTTTAGCGCCTGTTATCTCCTTTTTGGGAAAATTATTCGAGATTTTCATGTTAGTGACTCGCCAATCCTTAAAGTCGTCCGAACCTATCGCTGGTATTACCCTGTTGCATGAAGCCCAATTCTCAATTTGGCTGGAACAGCAACCAACTCGCGTGCGGTCATGGGTGCTATTGCACGGGTTTTGTGGCGAGCGAAATACACTATTAATGATTCCAAGCGAGCAGGGGGCGCTGGAACTGGTCGTTTTCGGTTTGGGCGAGCAACAGGCTCAGTCAAAAGTATCGTTATGGGATGCGGCCAGCTTAGTGGATCGCTTGCCGGAAGGTAGTTACCAGTTGGTCACCGAGTTATCGAACACCGCGCTGAATCAGTTTGTTTTGGGTTGGCAGTATGGTCAGTATCGTTTTGATCAATACAAACAAAAGCCTGAACAAAAAGTTCGACGCTTGGTTTTGGAAAACAATGTTGACACCACTTATTTGCAATCAATTCAGCAAGCCTGTTCTCTGGCGCGCGATTTAATTAACACTCCAGCAAACGAATTAACCCCTCAGGTTTTAGTTCAGCGAGCAATCGGTGTTGCCAATACTTATGGCGCTGATGTGCAGCGTTATTCGGGTGATGACGTGTTAACTGCAGGATTTCCAACAGTGCACGCTGTGGGACGAGCGGCGGTTGCACCTCCAGAATTAATCGATTTTTCTTGGGGTAATGCAGATGATCCTAAGGTGACACTGGTAGGTAAGGGCGTGTGTTTTGACAGTGGCGGTCTGGATATCAAACCGGCCTCAGGCATGTTGCTCATGAAAAAAGATATGGGTGGCGCAGCTTGTGTGTTGGCTCTAGCGCAGTTGATCATGCAGGCGAAATTACCGGTGCGATTACGCGTCATTATTCCTGCGGTCGAAAATGCAATTTCCGGCAATGCCTTTCGGCCGGGGGATGTCATCAAAACACGCGCTGGTCTGAGCGTAGAAATCGGCAATACCGATGCCGAAGGGCGCCTGATCCTGTGTGATGCGCTGGCACTAGCGGATGCCGATGCGCCTGATTTGTTGATTGATATGGCTACGCTGACGGGTGCGGCGCGCGTGGCGCTGGGCCCTGAGATTCCTGCCTTATTTACCCAAGATACGCAGTTGGCAACTGAGTTGATGTCGGTGGGCGCGCGTGAGGTTGATCCTCTGTGGCATTTGCCGTTATGGGCGGGTTATGACGATGAATTATCGTCAAAAATCGCTGACCTGAATAATGTGTCTGCAAGCGGATTTAGTGGGGCGATCATAGGTGGCTTATTCCTGCAGCGTTTTGTCAGCAAAGCTAAGCAATGGGTGCATTTGGATTTATATGGTTGGAATTCCAAGGAAAGACCCGGCCGACCAGTGGGTGCAGAGCCACAAGGCGTGCGAGCCTTGTTTGAATATCTACAACAAAGATTTGGAAAGCAGGCGTGACCGGTGTGACTACTGCCGTGCATCACAAGTGGCTTAAATGGCATCACCTGTTGTTGCTGATATTGGCCAATGCACTGTGGGGTATCAATTTGCTCACCGTCAAAATTGGCGTGCGTGAAATTCCGCCCGTCACCTTTGCTTGCCTACGCGTGGCGTTGATGTCCTTAGTGTTTTTGCCGTGGCTGCGCTGGTTTCGTGGGCAAATGGCGGTGTTATTTCGGGTGGCGCTCGGTACCGGCGCTGCTGGGTTTGGTATGTTGTCGTTAGGGCTCTCCATTTCAAAAGATGTCGCGGCTGTTGCAGTGTTCACTCAGTTGATTGTGCCGTTCTCGGTGTTGCTATCAGTGTGGATGTTGGGTGAAGTCATTCATTGGCGGCGTAGTTTGGGTATCGCGTTGGCGTTTCTTGGGGTGATTGTTATTGGCTTTGATCCACGAGCCTTTAGTTATTTGCCGGGCTTACTGTGTGTGGTGATGCAGGCATTTGGTGCGGCCATCGGCATGATTTACGCTAAGCGCCTCAAAGGTGTGGGGCCATTCCAATTACTCGCATGGATTTCGGTGATTACCTGCCCAGTATTGTTGGCGTTAAGTCTAGTGTTAGAGCATGGACAGGTTGAGGCGGTACGTACCGCCAGTATGCAGGCATGGGGTGCGGTATTTTTCGCGGTGATTGCCTCGAGTTTATTAGGGCAGGGGCTGTTTTTTTATTTACTCAAACATTACCCCGTGAGCAGTGTTGCACCGTTAACCGTGTTGCAGACGCTGTTTGGTATGTTGGCAGGCGTGCTGTTCAACCACGACCAACTGACCTCAAGAATGTTGCTCGGTGGACTGATCACGATTGCTGGAGTACTGATTATTGAGCTGCGTACTCAGCGAATGTTTTCGGATTCCGCTCAAACTTAACTGCGGCGAGTGGTTGCGTTTGCCATGAACTGCATCTAACGCTTGTCATCTGCCGCCGACCCGCTACGATTACGCCTCTTTTTCAATGGTGAAATATGCCTTCACGTGCCAAAACTGCTGCTCGCAGCAAAAAAACTACTGCTAATAAAACCCGTCGCTATTCAAGTGTCGTGGTTGATGGTTTGAAGCAAACTGCCAGTCGCGCCATGTTGCGTGCGGTGGGGTATACCGATGCGGATTTCAAAAAGCCTTCGGTGGGTATTGCTTCTACGTGGAGTAATCTCACGCCCTGCAACATGCACATCGATAAGCTGGCCGAGGCTGCCGCTAATTCGGTTGATGCCTCAGGTGGCAAGAGCACTACCTTCGGCACGATTACAGTTTCCGATGGTATTTCCATGGGTACACCGGGCATGCGTTATTCCTTGGTGTCGCGTGAAGTGATCGCCGATTCCATCGAAACTGTGACCAGCGCGCAGGGCTTTGATGGTCTGGTGGCTATCGGTGGCTGCGATAAAAATATGCCGGGTTGCATGATGGCTATCGCACGTCTCAATCGTCCAGCCATCTTTGTTTACGGTGGAACGATTCGTCCGGGCGCTAAGCACACCGACGTGGTGTCTGTATTTGAAGCGGTGGGGCAATATGCTAAAGGCGCCATTAACGATCAACAGTTAAAGCAAGTTGAAAAGACCGCTATTCCAGGTCCGGGCAGTTGCGGCGGCATGTACACCGCCAACACCATGGCTTCAGCGATTGAAGCCTTAGGCATGAGCTTGCCAAATAGTTCTGCTCAAGAAGCGGTGTCACGCACCAAGCTCGATGACTGCAAAGCCGCAGGTCAAGCGGTACTGAATTTGATTAAGCACGACATCAAGCCCTCGGACATTCTGACTCGCAAGGCATTTGAAAACGCCATTACCGTGTCGATTGCGTTGGGCGGCTCAACCAATGCAGTGTTGCATTTGTTGGCCATTGCGCACAGTGTTGGCGTGAAGTTGGAAATGGATGATTTCACGCGTATTGGTAAGCGCGTACCGGTGCTGGCCGATGTGCGTCCTAGTGGTAAGTTCCTGATGTCAGAGCTGATTAAGATCGGTGGCATTCAACCGCTAATGAAAATGTTGCTGGATGAAGGTTTACTGCACGGCCAGTGCATGACGGTGACGGGCAAAACCTTGGCGCAGAATCTTAAAAAGGTGAAGCCTTATCCAAAGCATCAAGACATCGTGCATGCTTTTAATGACCCCATCAAAGCCGATAGTCACCTGCGAATTCTGTACGGCAACTTTGCGCCCGAAGGTGCGGTGGCCAAAATCACCGGCAAAGAAGGCTTGAATTTCAGTGGTAAGGCTCGCGTGTTTGATTCAGAAGAATCATCACTGCAAGCCATTCTGGATGGCGAAATCAAGGCCGGTGATGTGCTGGTGATTCGTTATGAAGGCCCAAAGGGCGGTCCAGGTATGCGCGAAATGCTCAGTCCAACCAGTGCCATCATGGGCCGTGGGCTGGGTGACAAAGTGGCGTTTATTACTGACGGACGATTCTCTGGCGGTAGTCACGGCTTTGTTGTTGGGCATGTATCGCCCGAGGCAGCATTGGGTGGTCCGATTGCGTTGATCAAAGATGGCGATCAAATCACTATTGATGCGGTGGCCAATACCATTACCTGTGGTGTTTCGAGTGCAGAAATGAAGAAGCGGCGTGCTGCGTGGAAAGCGCCACCTGCGAAATCAACGCGCGGTGTGCTTGCCAAATATGCACGAACCGTGAGCAGTGCCTCGTTAGGTGCGGTGACTGATCTAGATCGATAATTTTCAATGTTTCATTAAGTGGAGAGCGATGTAATGACGATTAAAGTTGGCGATAAGATGCCTGAAGGCAAGTTCAAGACCATGACGGCTGAAGGTACGAGCGAAGTCACCGCAGAGTCTTTATTTGCGGGAAAGAAAGTGATGTTGTTCTCCGTGCCCGGTGCGTTTACGCCTACCTGCTCGCAGAAGCATCTGCCCGGTTATGTGGCTAATGCCGCTGCATTGAAGGACAAGGGCATTGATACCATTGCCTGTATGGCAGTCAACGATGTGTTCGTAATGAATGCATGGGGTCAATCGGCTAATGTGGCTGACAAGGTATTGATGCTGGCCGATGGCAATGGTGACTACGTTAAGTCACTGGGTTTAGAGTTAGATGCGCGTGGCTTTGGTATGGGCGTGCGTGGACAACGGTTCTCCATCATTGTCGATAACGGTGTGGTGACGCAGCTAAATATTGAACCGCCCGGCAAGTTTGAAGTGTCCAGCGCTGAATGTGCGTTAGACCAGTTGTAATAGATCAACTGAGTTGATGTGCTGGGTTGACTTAAAAAGGGGCGGTACTAAAACCGCCCTTTTTTATTTTCTTATAGATGCTTTGCCAGTTCTGGCAGCACGCTAAATAAATCCCCCACCAGACCAATATCTGCCACATCAAAAATAGGGGCTTCGGGGTCTTTGTTAATCGCCACAATCGTGCGCGCGTCTTTAATGCCGGTCAGGTGCTGAATGGCGCCGGAAATACCCACGGCGATATACAAGTCGGGGGCGATGATCTTGCCGGTCTGACCGACTTGTAATTCGTTAGCTGCATAACCGGCATCCACGGCGGCACGCGACGCACCCACGCCGGCACCTAATTGATCTGCCAATTGATAGATGAGATTAAAGTTTTCTGCGCTACCCAAGGCGCGGCCACCGGCGACCACGCGAGCGGCGCTTTGTAGGTCGGGACGATCGTTGTGTTCTTCGCTGTGACTAATAAACCGAGTGTGGTTGGGCAGAGTTGCAGCGATGCTGACCGATTCAATGCTGGCATTGCCCGTCGTCGCAGCCGGTTGAAATGAAGCAGTGCGTATCGTCGCGACTAACTTATGTCCTGGCTCAGCATCTAAGGTAACCATTGCATTGCCGGCATAGATAGGGCGCACGAAGCGATGGCTGCCTTCAATGGCCATGGCATCACTGATCTGCCCCACGCCGAGTAACGCGGCGACACGCGGCATTAAATCCTTACCGAAGGTGGTGGATGGCGCGAACAGGTGAGTGTAGTTACTCGCCAGTTCAACAATGGCAGGTGCATAGGTGGCTGCTAACGCGTGAGCAAATGCAGGATGCTCAACTTTCAGAACACGCTTTACTCCGGCAAGTTGTGCAGCTTGAGTGGCGACGTCGCTGGCCTGATCAGCAAAAACAGCAATATCAATCTCAGCGCCAATAATTTGTGCGGCGCAGCTGACTGTTTTACGCGTGCTTATATTGAGCTTGCCGTGCGCATGTTCAGCAATAATCAGAATGCGTGTCATTACAGCACTCCTTTAACTTTCAGGAGTTCAACCAGTTCTTTGGCGTCTTTGACCAGTACGCCTTTCTGCCGCGCTGGAGGGGGCGCAACATTCACAGTCTTAAATTGCTGATTCAAGGTAATACCCATATCGTTCAGCATGAATAACTCCAAAGGTTTCTTTTTGGCCTTCATGATTTCAGGCAATTTCACGTAGCGCGGTTCATTCAACCGAAGATCGCAGGTGATCACTGCAGGTAAATCCAGTTCAATGGTTTCTAAGCCATCATCGACTTCGCGTGTGGCACGAGTAATGTTGTTGGTGATTTCAAGCTTAGAGGTAAAGCACGCCTGAGGACGATTCCATAAGGCTGCCAACATCTGACCGGTTTGTGCATTGTCATCATCAATCGCTTGTTTTCCGGTGATGACTAACAAAGGCGCTTCTTGCTCGACGATTTTTAAGAAGGCTTTAGCCGCAGTAAGTGGTTCAATGGCGGTGTCGTGCTGAATGTGAATGGCACGATCGGCTCCCATGGCTAAACCCACACGGAGTTGTTGCTGAGTTTCAGTAGGGCCAATAGATGCGACAATCACTTCGCTGGCAATACCGCGTTCTTTCAGGCGAATGGCTTCTTCAAGCGCAATCTCATCAAAGGGATTGATGCTCATCTTCACGCCGTCGGTGATGATGCCGCTGCCATCGGGTTTGACGCGAATGCGCACGTTGTAATCAACAACCCGTTTGATGCAAACCAGGATTTTGCTCACTCAATGCTCCGTGCCTGACCTAAAAAGATGATGTAGGTTTCGGGGTCAGGGTAAATCAGGGCGCGCATTCTAACGATTTGAGCGCTGGGGCTGCAAACCACTTTGGAATGTCGAAATCGCTGATTAGTGGCTTGTAACCATATGATTTTTAATGAGTCAGGGCGTGTGTTGCTGTTCAGTGGGGCGGGTTGAATCTTGGTACACTGCCTGCTTTATGACCGGCCTAGCCTCAAATATAGCGTTCGATTTACTGCGTCATTTCCTCTGCGGCGAGCAATACATGACTTTGTCCGCGTTCGGTGCATAAGGAAATGACTCGGCAAGATTTGGTTGTGATGCGTGCGCGTATCTCGATGACTCGCCTGCGTGAGCGTGCCAAGTTAGATCGCGAATGGCAGCGGCTGCGTGCCGAACAGGCCGCTGGGCGAGATATTGAACAGTCCTACCAAAAGCTTTCACAGAGAATTGAAGCGCTAGCTGCGCAGGTCGATCAGCTACGCCAACAATCGCTAAAACTCGAATACGATCCTGAGTTACCCGTCTGTGGTCATCGAGAGCAGTTTCTAACTGCATTGGCAGCGCATCAAGTCATTATTTTTTGCGGTGCGACCGGCTCTGGAAAAAGTACTCAATTACCTAAAATGTGTATTGAGGCGGGGCGGGGTATTTTTGGATTAATTGGTCATACCCAGCCAAGACGTATTGCGGCGCGTGCGTTGGCCAATCGTGTGGCGGCCGAATTACACACCACGGTTGGCGGCGCGGTTGGCTATCAGGTTCGATTTACCGATCACACGGGGCCACACTGTCGGGTCAAATTAATGACCGACGGTATTTTGTTGCGTGAAATGGAAGTGGATCGTGATTTACGTCGTTATGACACGCTCATCATTGATGAAGCTCATGAGCGCAGTCTAAATATTGACTTGATTCTCGGCATGCTCAAGCAGGTTTTGTCACGCCGGCCGGATTTGAAACTGATCATCACTTCAGCGACGATTGATCCAAAAAAGTTTTCTGACTTTTTCGATGGCGCACCCATTATCGAAGCCTCGGGTCGGAGTTATCCGGTTGAAGTTCGTTACCGTCCGCTGATCTCAGACGATGAAGAATCGGTTGAGATGTCTTTGCCTGAAGGTGTATTGGCTGCGGTTGAAGAGTTGGAGCAAAGCACGCGTGGCCAAGGTGGTGATGTGCTGGTGTTCCTGCCCGGTGAAAAGCAGATTCGTGAAACGGCTAAAGTGCTTCAGGATGCCAAGTTACGCCAAACTGAAATTCTGCCGTTATATGCGCGATTGTCGGTGTCGGAGCAGGAGAGGATTTTTGCGAATCACTCAGGTCGACGTGTGGTGTTAGCGACTAATGTGGCTGAGACCTCGCTGACAGTCCCAGGCATTCGTTTTGTGGTGGATTCAGGTCTGGCACGTATTAGTCGTTACAGCGTACGTAATAAAGTCCAGCGATTGCCTATTGAAAAAATTGCTAAGGCCAATGCGGATCAACGTAAGGGCCGATGCGGTCGCGTGGCCGAAGGTATCTGTATTCGGCTGTATGACGAAGCTGATTTTGAGGCGCGCGATGAGTTTACTGCGCCTGAATTGCTGCGTACCAATCAAGCCAGCGTCATCCTCAAGTTGGCGATGTTGGGATTGCCTGATCCTTTGTCGTTTCCGTTTGTAGATACGCCTGAGCTGAAAGCTATTAACGATGGCTATCGACTGCTACAAGAATTAAAGGCCGTAGACGCGCAGCGAAAAATTACGGCGCTCGGTAAGCAAATTGCTTCCTTGCCGTTAGATCCACGCTTAGCGCGTATGCTGATCGCTGCAGCTCATCATCACTGTCTGACCGAAATGTTAGTGGTTGCGGCGTTTCTGTCTATTCAAGACCCACGTGAACGTCCGCAAGAAGCACAACAAAAAGCCGATCAGCATCATGCTTCCTATTCGGACGTGCGCTCTGATTTCATCACGATGATTACATTATGGAAGCGTTATCACGAGACGGCTGACTCGGTATCGGGAAATCAGTTGCGTAAGTGGTGTCGTGAGCAGTTCATTTCTTATATGCGCATGCGGGAATGGCAGGAAGTACATCGTCAGTTGCGCGAAGGGATTGATGAGCTTGGACTGAAAGCCAATCAACAAGAAGCCAGTTTTGCTGACCTGCACCAAGCTATTGTGTGTGGCTTTTTGGGTGGTATTGGCACGCTCGATGAAAATCGTGAATATCAGGGCGCTCGTGGTACACGCTTTGTAATTGCTCCCGGAACGCCACTGGCAAATAAGCCACCTAAGTGGATGGTGGCGGCGAGTCTAGTAGAGACGCATCGTATGTTTGCCCGCATGGTTGCAGCGGTTGAACCGGAATGGATTGAATTTGCTGGTGAACATTTGCTCAAGCGCAGTTATAGCGAACCTGTGTGGGATTCTAAGCGCGGTTATGTGTCGGCTATACAAACTTCAACGCTCTATGGGCTCACGCTGTCATCAGGAAAGCGTGTCAACTATGCCAGTGTGGCACCCGAAGAAGCGCGTGAAATTTTCGTGCGCGCGGCATTGGTAGAAGGGCAGTCAGACCTAAAAGCGGATTTTTTAGAACACAATCGGGCGGTTATTCAACAGGTGGAAATTATCGAGGCCAAAATTCGCCGTAGAGATGTGCTCTTTACCGAGCAAGATCAGGTCGATTTTTATTTGCGGCTGTTGCCAGAACATATTCACTCGACGGTTGCGATGAAGGTATGGCTTCGCGAGCAACGATTAGATGTACAGCGATTACGGATGACACTTGATGATGTTACGTATCGTGATTTGGGCGAATTTAATCTTGCTGCTTATCCGGACTGTGTGAATGTCAGCGGTAACCAACTAGCCCTGCGCTATAAATTTGAACCTGCAGACGAAGATGATGGCTTCACTATTGCAGTGCCAGCGCCTTTGTTGCCGGTGTTGGATCAGGCGCAATTATCGTGGTGTGTACCGGGCTGGCATTTAGAACGAATCACCGAATTGCTGCGTGCGCTGCCTAAATCATTGCGAAAATACTTTGTACCGGTGCCAAAGTTTGCCGCCGAGGCTTCACAGGAAGTAAGTAGTCAACCAGATATTTCCCAAGCGCTAGTGCGTTGGATTACCCGTATCAGTGGTGAGGTATTCACCATTGATCAGCTCAATGCTTTAGATATTCCATCGCATCTAAACCCGTATTTTCGTATTGAAGATGTTAACGGTGGGGTGGTGGTACAGGGGCGTGACTTGCGCACATTGCTGCGTAGCCGTCATGTGGAAGCGTCCTTCAAAAAGGCCCCTGTATCTACAAGTGGCCATTTGGATGAGCAGTACCGCGCTTGGACGTTTGGTGAACTACCTGAATTTACCGAAGTGTTGCGCAGTGGTGTGCGCTATAAAGTTTATCCGTCCTTAAGTGATCAGCAAGATCACGTCAAACGTATTGAATTAAATAATCTTTTACAGGCAGAAACTGCCTTGCGTCAGGGTGTGCTGCGATTATTAGTCTTGGCGTTGCCTCAGCAGTACAAGTTTGCACGCCAGCAATTTACTGCCAATCGACAGTTGATGTTACTGGGACACGGTTTGTCAGGTCATCAGCACTTGGCAGATCGTTTTTCTGAGCGAGCATTTCTTGATTGCTTCTTGCCGGAAGATCAAGCGGTGCCCCGATCAGCAGAGGCTTTTTATAAAATAATTGATACATATCGTGCAGAAATAAATTTTACAGTTACAAAGACTGCTGATGCTATGCAAGGGTTGCTCAAGGATGTGCATACAGTGAAGCAGTTGCTGGCTAAATTAAACTCATCGGTATTTACAGCGGCTAAAGCAGATGTGGAGCAACAGCTTGCATACTTGCTGCCGAATGATTTTCTGCAGACCACAGACCAACCATGGTTTGGTTATTTGCCTCGGTACTTAAAAGCGCTAGTGCGGCGTATGGAAAAAATGCCCAGTGGGGTAGAGCGTGATGCAGCGTTAATGCAGCAAGTTCAGCCATTCGTTAAAGAGTATCTACAGTTGTGTTCACGTAAGCCGTTGGTGCAAGTTGAGCTCACTAGGCTTAAGCGGATGATCGAAGAGTTTCGTGTGTCTTTATTTGCTCAAGAGCTTAAAACTTCTATGCCGGTGTCCGCCAAGCGACTTTCGGAGCAGCTTGAGCGGGCGCGTAAAGAGGCAGGCTAACCAAACCTGCCTTAGCGATTTGAGCGCTATAAACCGCAGTCAGTAAGACTTCGCCCAGACCACGCGGGTGCGGCTGGGTTTGCCAGTAAATGGACAGGTGCCCGATTCTGTGGCTTCCAACGGAATGCAGCGTACCGTCACTGACAGGTCAGTCTTGATCTTCTTTTCCAATTCAACGTCACCACAGAAGTGGGTCATGGCAAAGCCGCCGTGGATTGGTGTGGGCTGATTGGCATCGGTGGCAGGTGCGGTGAAGTACGCATAAAACTCTTCCTGAGTATCGATGTTGCGCGTATGCGCGGCGCGATGTGCTTTCGCTTTGGCGAGTAAGTTGTCGTGAATGCTTTGCAAGATATTGGCAGCGCTGTGAATGAACTCATTACGGTCAATGCTGACTTTGTCTTTATGGCCTTGATCACGGCGCCCAACAAACAACGCATTCTTTTCCATGTCGCGGGGACCGACTTCAATGCGCAGTGGCACGCCTTTCTTGATCCAGTGCCAAACTTTGTCACCACCGCGTTCATCGCGTTGATCTACATTCACATTGAGTTTGCGCTGTGCAAATGTTTGCTGCCGTAATTCAGTGGCAACTTGTTGGCAGTACTCTAATACCTTGGCGCGTTCTTCGTCGTTGCGATAAATCGGAATGATTACGATGTGTGTCGGTGCCAATTTCGGTGGCAGCACTAAGCCATCATCATCGGAGTGAGTCATGAGCATGCCACCGATCAGACGGGTGGATACGCCCCAACTGGTGGTCCAAGCGTGTTGTTGTGAGCCGTGTTGATCTAAAAATTGAATGCCGCTGGCTTTGGCAAAATTTTGGCCGAGGAAGTGGCTGGTGCCGGCCTGTAGCGCTTTGCGATCCTGCATCATGGCTTCAATGCAAAAGGTTTGTTCTGCGCCAGGGAAGCGTTCGCCTGCGGTTTTCTCGCCTTTAATCACCGGCATGGCCATATAGTTTTCTGCAAAGTCGGCATAGATATCGAGCATCTTCATGGTTTCGGCGACTGCTTCATCGCGGGCGGCGTGGGCAGTGTGGCCTTCTTGCCACAAAAATTCTGCGGTACGCAGGAACATACGCGTGCGCATTTCCCAGCGAACGACATTGGCCCATTGATTAATGAGCAAGGGCAGGTCACGGTAGCTTTGCACCCAACGAGAAAAAGCATCACCAATGATGGTTTCTGAAGTAGGGCGCACTACTAATGGTTCTTCGAGTTCGCCGGTGGGCACTAATTTGCCTTCGGCATTTTTTTCTAAGCGATGATGAGTGACTACGGCGCATTCAGTGGCGAAGCCATCCACATGCGAGGCTTCTTTTTGCAAGAACGACAATGGAATAAACAAGGGGAAGTAAGCATTTTGATGACCGGTAGCCTTGAATTCATCATCCAGTACACGCTGCATATTCTCCCACAGCGTATAGCCCCAGGGCTTGATGACCATGCAGCCGCGCACCGCAGAGTTTTCCGCAAGATCTGCTGCGCGAATCACTTGTTGATACCACTCGGCGTAATTTTCTTCGCGGGTGGGAGTAATAGCGGTGCGTGGCTTGTTCATCGTTAACTCAAACAGTGAAAGTCAAAATAAGTCGTGACATTACAACAAATCTCTATCGTCAACCAAAGCTATTGAGGCGACGGAGCTTTACGCTTTGGTGGATGCTTGGCACCAACGTGTTGTTGCCGGCGAGCTGCGGCCAGTTCCACCTGTTTCTGGCGTTCCCGCATCCGATGCTTCTTTTCATCGTTGGTTTTAGCGTGGCAGCGTGGGCAACTGACGCCCAGTTCAAATAGCGGTGAGAGTTTATCTTGCGGGCCAATTGGCTCGCGACAAGCGCGGCACAGTTGATGTTCGCCAACTTCCAATCCATGTTTGACTGCGACACGTTCATCAAACACAAAACATTCGCCTTCCCACAGGCTGTTTTCTTCTGGTACTAATTCTAAGTATTTCAGAATGCCACCTTGCAGGTGATACACCTCATCAAAACCTTGAGCCTTCATAAAGGCCGTGGATTTCTCGCAGCGAATGCCGCCGGTGCAGAACATGGCCACCTTGGGTTTTTTTTCCAGTGTCTTTTGTTCTTTCACCCAGCTTGGCAGTTCGCGAAAACTTTTGATGTTCGGGTCAACCGCGCCTTTGAATGTGCCAATAGCCACTTCGTAATCATTGCGAGTATCAATCACGACCACCTCAGGGTCGCTAATCAGCGCATTCCAGTCTTCAGGCTTAATGTAAGTGCCGACAATTTTATTCGGGTCAATGTTTGGCACGCCCATCGTGACGATTTCTTTTTTGACACGCACTTTCATGCGATTAAAGGGCATGCGTGGTGCGAGTGACTCTTTGTGTTCCAGCGTCGCCAAGCGCGGGTCGCTGCGTAGATAAGCTAAAACCGCTTTTATGCCTTCATGCGTGCCGGCAATCGTGCCATTAATGCCTTCATTAGCCAGCAGCAGCGTGCCCTTTACGCCGTGTTGATCACAAAAAGCCTGCAAGGGTTCGCGCATCTCATTGCAGTTGGGCAGCACAACAAATTTATATAGGGCGGCGACAAGAAAGTTATTCATGATGCAGGCTCAGTGTTTACGGCTTTTGGCGATAGCAGTAGCGGCAATCGCAGCGGGCGATAGTGTAATCCCATCTAGCAAATCTTCGGCAGCTTTGAATCGCGACTCTGGGTTTTCCAAGGGCAGTGTAAAGCGCAATTTAAGCGGCCCATCAAATTTATGCGTTCGGTTATTGCGCTGCACGAACAGAATCAAATTAGTCGGATCAATGTTAGCGTCTTTATCGAACGTTACCTGTCCGCCATTGGCGTGTAAATCCAATTTGCGGATGCCAATGGATTTGGCGCGCAGTTTCAGTTCGGTGATGCGAAATAGATTTTTGCTTGGCTCGGTCAGTAGACCAAAGCGATCAATCATTTCAGTTTGCAGTTCACGCAGCGCTTCGGTGGATTCTGCCGCGGCAATGCGTTTGTATAGTACTAGGCGCATGTGCACATCGGGCATGTAATCTTCAGGCAGTAGGGCAGGTACATGCAGATCCACTTCGGGACCGCGGTGTAGGGGTTGATCCAAGTCTGGCGTCTTGCCTGCTTTGAGGGCTTCAACTGCGCGCTCTAACATTTCCATATACAACGCAAAGCCAATTTCCTGAATCTGACCGCTTTGACCTTCACCAAGTAACTCACCCGCGCCGCGAATTTCTAAGTCATGCGTGGCCAAGGTAAAGCCTGCGCCTAAATCTTCCAATGACTCAATCGCTTCAAGTCGCTTAATGGCATCTGGCGTCATGTTGGCCTTAGGTGGCGTGAGCAAGTAGGCATATGCTTGGTGATGGGAACGTCCGACGCGACCACGCATTTGGTGTAACTGTGCCAAACCAAAACGATCCGCACGATCAATGATGATGGTATTTGCGGTAGGCACGTCGATGCCGCTTTCTACAATGGTGGTGCAGACAAACAAGTTGCAGCGTTGATGGCTAAAATCGAGCATCACTTGTTCCAATTCGCGTTCACGCATTTGCCCGTGACCGATGGCAATGTTGGCTTCGGGTACCAGTTCGCCGAGCATTCGTGCGGTTTTCTCAATAGTATCGACGCTGTTGTGTACGTAATAAATTTGCCCGCCACGACGAATTTCACGCAAGCAAGCTTCCCGCACCGCCACGCCATCAAATGGCGTGACAAAGGTTTTAATGGCTAAACGAGATGAGGGCGGGGTAGTAATCAATGACAAATCACGTAAGCCACCCATGGCCATGTTAAGCGTGCGAGGAATGGGGGTAGCAGTCAGTGTTAGTACATCGACTTCAGCGCGCATGTGTTTGAGTTTTTCTTTATCTTTGACGCCAAAGCGATGTTCTTCGTCAATGATGATCAGACCCAGATTCTTAAAACGTACCGAGCTTTGTAATAAACGATGTGTACCTACCACGATATCGACCGTGCCATCTTCCAAGCCCTTCAACGCTTCATTCACCTGCGCGGCGGTTCTAAAGCGTGACATGGTTTCGACTTTCACGGGCCAGTCGGCAAAGCGATCAGCAAAGGTTTGATAATGCTGTTGTGCCAGTAGCGTGGTGGGTACCAACACGACCACTTGTTTACCGGCTTGCACGGCGACAAACGCGGCACGTAAGGCAACTTCGGTTTTACCAAAGCCCACATCACCGCACACCACGCGATCCATGGGTTTGCCACTGCGCATGTCTTCAACCACGGACGCAATCGCTTGGGCTTGATCGGGGGTTTCTTCAAAGCGGAAGGCATCGGCAAAGGCCAACATATCTACTTCAGCGGCCTCCAAAGATGTGCCTTGTCGCGCTGCACGTCGCGCATACAAGTCGAGTAGTTCAACTGCTGTGTCGTTAACCTTTTGTGCCGCTTTCTTCTTTGCTTTGGCCCACGTGTCGGTACCGAGTTTATGCAGCGGTGCGTTATCACCGGCGGAACCCGTGTAACGACTAACCCGATCTAAGGCTTGGACGGGCACATAAATTTTGTCGCCATCGGCGTATTCAAGAACAAGAAACTCACCCATCAAGCCGCCCACGTCCATGGTGTGTAAGCCTAAGTAGCGACCTACGCCATATTCATCGTGCACCACGGGCGAGCCGGGCATCAGGTCAGATAAATCGCGAATGATTTTTTCTGGATCGCGATCAGCACGTCGGCGTCGCCGATCTTGTTTGCCGCGTTCACCAAACAATTGTTCTTCCGCCAACACGGTGATGGCGGGATCTTTCAGTTGTAATCCACGCGCAATTGGGGAGACGGTAATGGCCAGCGGAATGTTGCTGCCCATGAACACTTGCCAATCATCTAGGCTGGGTGCGTTCAAATTATGCTTGCGCAAGATATCCAGCATCATTTCGCGTCGGCCAGTGGATTCAGCGGCAATCAACGTGCGGCCTGAATAAGTTTGTAAGTGATCTAGCAAGGCGCGTGCTGGTTCTGGGGCGCGCGCATCCAGTTTCACTGGCGGTGGTATGGAGCTATCAAAGTTCTGCCACGAAATATGTTGTCGATTGGGATCAAGCTGATTCACAAACAGTTCAATTTGCCTGCGTGCATTGAGCTGCTGTAAAAAATCAGCAGGCGGCACAAACAATTCTTGTGGCGTGAGAATAGGGCGCTCGACATCGTGGGCGCGTTGATCGTGACGTTGCACAATCGAGTTCCATGACTCTTCGATGAGCCCAGTGAATTCTTCGCTATAGGCCACGGCCGTGTCGGTAGGTAGATAGCTAAAAATGTCGCTCACTTTTTCAAAGAACAGCGGTAAGTAATATTCAATACCTGCGGGCGCGGCACCGACAGCCACATCTTTGTACATCGGCACGCGCGTTAAATCGCCTTCAAAGCGCGTACGAAATTGTCGTTTGAATAACTGTACGCCTTCTACGGTGAGTGGAAACTCATGCGCGGGCAGTAAATGAATGCCCTTAGTTTTTTCCAGTGTGCGCTGCGTGTCGGTATCAAAGCTGCGAATGCTTTCGACTTCCTCGTCGAATAAATCAATGCGATACGGTGTGGCGCAACCCATGGGGAATAAATCCAATAACGAGCCGCGTACCGCAAATTCACCGGGCGCCATTACTTGTGAAACATGCGCATAACCGGCAGAGGCCAGCTTCACGCGAAACGAGTGCAGCTCCAACCGATGACCCACTTCGATATCAAAGGCATGTGCTTCGATGTAACTGCGGGGTGGCAACCGTTGCATCACGGTGTCTACATCGACCAGCACTACGCCTTGTTTCAGATGTGGCAGTTTTGACAGCGTGCTTAAGCGCTGCGAAATGATGTCCGGATGCGGGGCAAATTGATCGTACGGCAGCGTTTCCCAACCAGGGATACCCAGCAGCGGTACTGACTTAGGCAAAAATATGCGCAGCTCATCTTCAAGCCGACTCAGTTCGCGGGCATTAGCGGCGATCACCAGCAGCGGGGCGGTCAGTTGTTGTGCAGCCTCGGCCAACTTCAATGCCATCGCCGAGCCATACAGCTGTCCCCAACGGACACGCGGCTTCTCAGCGGAGGGCAGTAAAAATTTCTTGCTCAAGATTCAAGCTCAAAGATCAAACTCAAAGATCAAACTCAGGGGTCAAACTCAGGGGTCAAACTCAGGGGTCAAACATTCTCGGTGAGTAATGCCAATAACCCAGCCTCAAGTCAGCTGACTTGCCGGGGGTGCTTTTTCAAAATTCTTCAGCGGTTTAAGTCGCTAAAAGAGGGCGTGATGCTACCAGTTTTTCGCATGGTTTTTGCCAGCGATCGAAGTCAGCCGATGCAAAAGTGCATGGGCATCCTCCGTGACTTGCCGAAAATCGGTTTTCTATATCTAATGCCGAAATAACCCTCTGCGTTGGCCGGTATTTGTTCTGACAATACGGCCCGCACACCGACAAGGAACCAACTAACCCATGAAGTGGATCGCTCCGTCTGAGAAAGACACCGCCCAGGCCACGCTAGAAAAGCGCCTGTGGGAAGCCGCCGACCAGTTTCGCGCCAACTCCGGCCTTAAGGCGCAGGAATACTCCGGCCCGATTCTGGGTTTAGTGTTTTTACGCTTTGCCGATGTGCGCTTTGCTGCCAAACGCGCCGAACTGGAAAAGTCGGCCGCTTCTTCCCGTCGCGGTTCGCGGGTCGATGACCCTGCCGCTTACGATGCCGACAACATCCTGTTCTTATCGCCCACGGCACGCTTTGATTACCTGCTGAACCTGCCCGAGGCACAAGACATCGGCGGTCGCGTCAATGACGCCATGCGCGAGGTCGAAAAGCACAACCCCAAGCTCGCCGGTGTGTTGCCTAAGTCGTACAACTTATTCACCAGCACCTTGCTTAAGGAGCTGCTGAAGAAAATCTCCGAAATTCCCGCCACGCTCGACTTCGATGCCTTCGGTCGTATTTACGAATACTTCCTCGGCGAGTTCGCCATGAGCGAAGGCCAGGGTGGGGGTGAGTTCTACACGCCCGCCAGCATCGTTAAATTGCTCACCGAAATCATCGAGCCATTTCACGGGCGCATTCTCGATCCGGCGTGTGGTTCAGGCGGTATGTTTGTGCAGTCGGCTCGCTTTGTGGCTGAGCATCAAAAAAATCCTGCGGCAGAGTTGTCAGTCTGCGGTGTGGAAAAAACCGACGACACCGGTCGCTTATGTCGCTTGAACTTAGCGGTTCACGGCTTAGAAGGCGATATTCGCCACGGCGGCCAAACCAACAGCTATTACGACGATCCGCACAGTGCCACCGGTCAGTTCGACTTCGTGCTCGCCAATCCGCCGTTCAACGTTGATGCCGTCGATAAAGAACGCCTAAAAGACGTGGTCGGGCCAGGTCGTCGCTTTCCGTTTGGTGTGCCGCGCACCGACAACGCCAATTACTTATGGATTCAGTTGTTTTATTCCTCACTGAATGCCAATGGTCGTGCCGGCTTTGTCATGGCCAACTCGGCCTCTGATGC
>CANGFV010000007.1 GCA_947453225.1 Pseudomonadota bacterium | reverse complement strand
TTAAGCAGCACTGACTGCGCTGGTATTAACGTCGAGATCGCAACAGGTGCAGATGTTGTCCCTTGCGGTGCGGGTAGTGGCGTTTTGGTGGGCAGTAGAAATTGCCACAGCATCAACACCAACAAGATAGCGCTTAACACCAAACCTTGGCGTCGATAGCGTGGGCTCAACGCCAAGATCATCGTGAGTATTAATAAGAACAGTAAGGCGCGGGCATTCATTACTTATGGATTCACACAGACGCGGTCTGCTGTATATGCGAACTGTCCTGTTCGATTAAGCGTTGAAACTCAAGCAACGGCACCGCAGGACTATATAAGTATCCTTGATATAAATAACAGCCCAGATCTTCAAGCATGGTTTTTTGCTCCTGCGTTTCCACGCCTTCAGCAATCACCTGCATGCCCAATTCTCTACCTAGCGAAATAATGCAATTCACCACGCCTTTATCCTTGGGTCCTTTGGTCATTTTGATCACAAAGCTTCTATCAATCTTTAGCTGATCAATAGGCAATTCGCGCAAATAATTAAGCGAGGCATGGCCAGTACCAAAATCATCCAAAGAAATACTTAACCCAGATGCCTTCAAGGCCTTCATGCGCGCAACCACTTTTTCTGGATTTACTAAAGCTACGGTTTCAGTCAATTCAAGCTTGAGCAACTTTCGATCAAAGCTGTAGTGACTCAGGATTAACTCCAGACTGTCGACAAAGCACGGATGTTCAAACTGAATCACGCTGATATTGATAGCCAGCTGTAATTGATTAGTGTTCGCATTGTCCTGCCAATTAGTTAATAACTGACAGGCGTATTCAATCACCCAATGACCAATAGAAACTATCAACCCTGTTTCTTCAGCAATAGGAATGAACTCTACCGGTGAGATAAAACCGTGTTGCGGATGTTGCCAGCGCAACAACAGCTCTGCGCCAATCATTTTCTGGTTGTTATCAAACTGCGGCTGCAAATAGGGAATCAGTTGATTGTTATTCAGCGCTACGCGTAAATCAGCTTCAAGCCTAACTTGCCGCTCCAGCTGTTGTTGCATTTTTGCTTTGAAGATCAAGCATCGATTACGTCCCTCTTCTTTAGCTTGATATAAAGCAATATCTGCTTTCTTAAGAATGTTTTCATAACCCGCCTTTGTTGCCGGTCCAATAGCAATACCGATGCTGGCGGAAACTGCAAATTGAATTTCGCCCGCCACGACAACCGTCTCGATTGACTGTCTGATGTTTTCGGCTAGCAGAAATATATGCTCTTCCGCTTGTTGCGTATTCTCCGGCAACCCAGTGACGGTCATCGCAAACTCGTCTCCACCCAAGCGGAATACCGAAATCTGAGCAGAGACAAATTTATCAATCAACGTGGCGACTTTGTGCAGCAGCTTATCGCCCTCGAAATGTCCTCGCGTATCATTGATCATTTTGAAGTTATCTAAATCAATAAGGATCACTGCTGAGTTATATCGGGAGTCTGGTTGCGCCTCAGAAATAAATTTTTCAAAGTAGTTGCGATTAGAAAGCCCTGTCAGATTATCGGTGAAGGCCAGTTCTCGAATTTTTTTCTCGGCCAGCTTACGTTGCGTAATATCACGTAAGAACGCCACCACATGTTTTTGATCTACCGCAGTAACTGTAACTTCTAAATCGATCCATACACCGTTAGCATGACGATGCTGCGTTTCAAATTGTTCATTGCCCCGACTAATGATGCGCTGAATCTGTTGCTGAATGCGTTCTTGTTTGGCACGACGCTCAAGATCAGAAATTTTCATGGTCAGTAATTGCGCTTTGCTGTAGCCCATCATTTCGCAATAAGCGTCATTCACATGAATAAAGTTGCCCAACTCATCTAGCACCCAGTAGCCTTCCTTAGTGCTGTTCAGCGCCTGTTCGGCATCGAGTAGCCGTTCTCTCAATGTATTCAGCGGCTTCATGCCTAAAAGCCACAGTACTAAATAAACAATGCCAGCGGTAAGCAATGAGCCTATGGTTTCACGAAAGTCGTTGTCGCCGGTAGGCAGCAACTCCATTGAGAGTCGATCGCCAATAAATACGGTGAGTAACACCAACATGGCAAATCTAATCTGCAGGCTAGTTTTGGAAAATTTTTGCTTCAAACCGCACCACTATTTCAGTGCCCAGTGAACCCAGTTGGCTTTTTACAAAGTACGTATTGGTTTTGCAAAAAACTAAAAAGGCTGGAAGGATTTCCTTGCCAGCCTTCGCTAAAGGTAATCTTGGCATATCCGTAGTGACATGCACAAATAATCCTGACTACTTTGTTTATTTTGGGGTTTTAGTGTTTGACGGCGGAGTTCTCTTGAATAAACCGTTGAAATTCAATCAAAGGTACCGCCGGACTGAACAAGTACCCTTGATATAGGTCACAACCCAGACTTTCTAATATGGTTTTCTGCTCTTGCGTCTCTACGCCTTCAGCAATGATCTGCATACCTAATGCCTTTGCTAGAGTAATAATGCAATTCACCACATCTTTCACTTTAGTATCGCTAGTTAACCTATCGATAAAGCTCTTATCTATTTTGAGCTGATCAATGGGCAGATCTCGCAAATAATTCAGTGAGGCATGGCCAATACCAAAATCATCCATTGAAATCCCGAGGCCCTTCTCTTTAAGCAAATGCATGCGAGCAATGGCTTTTTCTGGATTCACCAACGCCACGGTTTCGGTTAGTTCTAGCTTAAGTAGCTTCCTATCAAATACATAGTTACTTAGGATCGACTCCAAGCTTTCGATAAAGCCTGTTTGTTCAAAATGTACCACGCTGATATTTATAGCCAGCTGTAATTGTTGGGTCTCGGGGGTGCTGTGCCATGCATTTAATAACTGGCACGCATATTCAATCACCCATAATTCAATTGCAATGATACTTCTCGTTTCTTCAGCAATCGGGATGAACTCTGCTGGTGAAACAATTCCATATTCTGGATGTTGCCAGCGCAATAGCAATTCAGCCCCTGTCAATCTTAGTGACTTATCAAATTGTGGTTGCAAGTAAGGCATCAATTCATTGTGTGCTAGCGCTGAATGCAGGCCCGTCTCTAGTTTTACCTGGCGCTCTAACTTTTGTTGCATATGACTTCTAAAGAGAAAACATCGGTTCCGTCCCGATTCTTTAGCTTCATATAGGGCAATATCCGCTTTCTTCAGCAGCCCCTCATAGCTGGTCTCTGTGGTCAAATTAATTGCGATACCTATGCTGGCAGAGATTTGAAATTGAATATCGCTGGTTACCACAACGCTTTCTATCGATTTTCTAATTGATTCAGCCAGCTGCAATGTTTCAGCTTCGGCTTGTTGTATGTCGGCAGGCAGACCATTGATGACTAATGCAAACTCATCACCCCCCAGACGAAATGCCACTATTTGCGCGGAAGCAAAGCGTTCAATGTCTTTGCTTATCTTGCATAACAGTCTGTCACCCTCTAAGTGACCCTGTGTGTCATTAATTAATTTAAAGTTATCTACATCAATGACTACAACTGCTAGGTGATGTTGGTTATCAGGCTCAATGTCAGCAACTAATTTTTCTAGATAGTTACGATTGAATAATCCCGTTAGATTATCTGTGAACGCCAGTTCCTGTATTTTCTTCTCTGCTCGCTTACGCTCGGTAATGTCACGCAAAAACGCAACCACATGTTTTTTTCTACGGGGGTGATCGTTACTTCCAAATCTATCCACGTTCCATCTATGCGACGATGTTGGGTTTCAAAGGTTTCACCGCCTCTCTCTATGGTCTTTTGTATTTGTTCGATAATTCGACTTTGTTTCAATCGCCGCTCGATTTCTGACACCTTCATTTTTAGCAACTGCTCCTTGCTGTAGCCCGTCATTCGGCAATAAGCATCGTTGGCATGAATAAAGTTGCCGAATCGGTCAAGCACCCAATATCCGTCCCGAGTACTTTCCAGCGCCTCTTCTGCGTCCAATAAACGCTCTCTTACTTGGTTCATGGGCCTCATGGCTAGCAACCAAAGCACAACATAAACAAGAACGGCCGTAGATAAAGCTTCAATGTAGGTTGAAGTTTGATCGTGAATAGGAATCAGCCACATCGTAGTGATGTCTACTAGGAAGCAAGTACCTACAACAGCTAGGCCGAACAACAGTTGTAGGCGTATCTTTGAGAATTTATTTTTCAAAGTTCACCAGCCCAGGCGCTTTACGCTGCCGAGCTTTGTCTCCATGTAGCTTTAATTAGGTGAAAATCAGCTGGAATTAGAGTGCCTCGCCAGCCGCTAAGTTCCTCATTATGACCACTCTGTCAAGAAATGTTAGTAACGCAGCGGTGTTATGTCCTATTCTGAGAACTGCGTCACATTTTTTCTTCATTTCGCGCGCTTCCCGTAATAAACCCGCACCCAGCCCTGCTTGGCGCCACCGCCAATCGGCGCGCCAATGGCCATATCGAGCGCGCCATCCTGATTGATGTCGCCGGCGGCAAATACCCCAAAGCCAATACCGGCGCTGCCCTCCTCGGTGGTGATCACCACTGGATCTTTACTCCAAGTGGATTGACCACCAAATAGAACATACACCCCAGCACCGCGTTCGGCGGTGCCCATCGGTGCGGCGGAAATAAAATCAGCATAACCATCGGCATCCAAATCACCTGCCGGTGCGATGGTACGGCCGATGCCTGCGCCACCTTTGCCGGGCAAGGCCCAGACTCGATCCGTAGCTACGCCTTTGGCGCTACCTAAATACACATACAACTTGCCGGGCGCGCCTTCGCCACAGGAAAAATCGCGCGCGCCGATGGCCACATCATCAAAGCCGTCGTGATTGACATCGCCCACAGCGGATAAGCCTTCGCCTAAATGACCTTTGATCATTTCCCCTGCTGCTTTGAAACTGGCGGTGGGCGATAAACCTTTGCTGCTGCCATAAAACACATACATGGTGCCGGGAATCGTCACGCCAGCTTGACGGCCACCGCCGGTTAAGCCGGGTTGGCCAACAATTAAATCCATATGGCCATCGTGATTAAGGTCGGCAGCGGTAACCGCACGCGCAAATTCATCATCACTGTGTTCGCCTACCGCACTGAACCACGGTTTAGCGTCTAGGCCGGACTTGGTGCCGCGATAGACATACACCTTGCCTTGATAAGTTTGTTCGCCGTTATAGCCGGAAGCGCCGGTTAATAAATCATTAATGCCATCGCCATCCATATCGGCCACAGCAAAGGTGCGCGCATATTCATCACCCTTGTGTTCACCTGCAATGGATTGTGCGGCTTTTTCACTGACCCCTTTGGCACTGCCTAAAAACACAAACAACTTGCCTTGATGTGAACCTAAGCCATCATCGTAACTATGCGCACCCACAATGACATCGGCATAACCGTCGCCGTTAATATCACCGACAGTCATCGAGCGACCAAATTCACTTTTTTCTTTATCACCCTTCACTACCGTGCTGGGCGTGGCAGCAATACCGGTTTTTGAGCCGCTATAAATTGAGACTGCTTCTTGGCCAGTGGCGCCCACCACCAAATCAAGATAACCATCACCATCTACATCGGCTAAGCCCACCGATTCTCCAAAGTTGCCATTGTCTTGCTGGCCTTTAAGCGTGGTGAATTCGGCTTTGAATATTTCCGTGTATGCACGCGTAGCACTGATGGCACCGGGACAGACTGTCGCAGGCCCAGTATTTTGTCCTGCAGCACTGCCCATACCTGAAGCTGAAGCGGCCATGGCATCGGTGGTTGTAGCGGCAGTTTGTGCGTGTAGTTGGCCGGTGGTTAATGCTGAACACACACTGAGTAGTAGCAGGTTCAAACGACTGACGTGACAACGCATATTCATTCCCCAATAACTCATTTGATGGCCGCCCCTTAAGGGCGTGTTCTTCTGTCCTGTGGCTGGTCATGACATATCTTGATTCGCCTACGGATTTGTCTGCTGTATGCTCCCATCCTAGTTGATGTCAACTTCCTGACCACATACTTATAATTACCTATTCTATTTTAGGACTCATCGTGACCTTCACTATAAGACGCGCACTATGGCTTCTATGTTGTGTCCCGTTAAGTGGGGCGCAGGCACATCATTCTTTTCAAGGCACGTTTCAACCCGGCAAGGCAGCGCAAGTTACCGGCGTGGTCACTGAATTTCATTTTTATAACCCGCATGTCAGTGTGTATCTTGAAGCGACCAATGCGGATGGCTCAACCACTCGCTGGATGAGTGAAGGGCTTGCTGCTTCATCGTATGGCCGATTGGGTTGGACGCGAGAGACGCTAAAGAAAGGGGATTTGATTCGTATTGGTGGTGATGGCACACGCGATGGCTCACCGATGCTGACGTTAACTAAAGTGGAGTTACTAGATCCGAAAGATGGCAGTGTCATTCGTGTGCTGACTGAAGCCAAATCAGACGGCCTTCGCCCAACCGCGACAGCATCACGCACACCTGCGCAAGCGTTACCGTTTAAGCTCAGTGATGGGCGTCCTAATCTAACCGGTGCATGGACAGAAGCCGATCATTCACGCCCACCAAGTGTGAGTTACAACGATGCAGGTAAGGCGCTGCAAGCCACAGCGAAAATTGCCAATGATCCACAAATATTTTGCGATCCGCCTGGACTGGTGCGTCAGGCAGGCTTTACGCCACATGCCATTCGCATTACACAGTTTGCCGATCATGTATTAATTGAATACGAAGAATATGGTGGACGACGAGAGATTTACTTTGCACCCAGCAAAGCAGTATCAAAAGTGAAAACCAATCTTGGCAGCTCCATTGCGCGCTATGACGGAGATGCACTGATTATTGAATCGAATAATTTATTAGCGAACTGGATTAATCCGCATGGCGATCAACTGAGCGATCAGACTACCGTGCTCGAAACCTATCGACGCGTAGATGATCCTAAATCAGGCGCGATGCTTTCGATTCAACTGGTGGCCGCTGATCCGGTGTATCTAAAACAGCCGTTTGTAATTACTAAAACTAAGCGCTATTCAGAAAACTATCAGTTCATCCCTAACGAGTGTCGGCCGCCGCTGCGTAGTCGTAACCAACCGAATTAACTACTTCCCAATACAGAACGTCGAAAAGATTCGGCCGAGTAAATCATCGGAAGTAAATTCGCCGGTAATTTCGCTTAAGGCCTGTTGTGCTAATCGTAGTTCCTCCGCGCACAGCTCCCCTGCTTGGCGAATAAGTAATTTTTCTTGTGCTTGATTTAGATGCAGCTTGGCACGTTGCAATGCCTCTAGATGCCGACGCCGTGCTAAGAATCCACCCGACTCGCTGCTGTTATAGCCCATGCACTGCTGTAAGTGTTTGCTTAACTCATCTAACCCTTCACCCGTCACTGCCGAAATCTGTATGTGAGTTAACCCTTCGATAAGAGGCAACTTCGCAGCTTGAAGTAGATCAACTTTATTAATCACTACCGTCACCGGAATGGTTGAAGGGAGTTGGTGTAATTCGTGCTGTAACTGCTGAACATCGTAGTGACGCGCATCTACCACATATAACAAGCGATCAGCTTTCAAAATTTCAGCATGCGCACGGCGCACGCCTTCTGCTTCGACCGGATCATGAGTATCGCGTAAACCGGCGGTATCAATCACATGTAGTGGCATGCCCTCTAGATGAATTCGTTCACGCAAGACATCGCGAGTAGTGCCCGGAATATCGGTAACAATCGCCGCTTCATAGCCCGCTAAACGATTCAACAAACTCGACTTGCCGGCATTCGGTTTACCAGCAATCACGACAGTCATGCCTTCACGCAACAAACTGCCTTGTTGTGCGCGCTGCTGAATACGATCAATCAATGCTTGGCTATGTGTCATGCGCTGCTGCAATAACTGATCTTGCATCAAGTCTAAATCTTCATCGGGAAAATCAATCGCCGCTTCCACATGCAAGCGCGTCGTGATTACCGCTTCGGTCAGTTCATGCAGTGCGCTGGAAAATTCGCCTTGTAGAGAGCGCAATGCAGCTCGTGCAGCATGTTCTGAATCAGCGGCAATCAAATCAGCAATGGCTTCAGCTTCAACCAAGTCGAGCTTGTCATTTAAGAAGGCGCGTTTACTAAATTCACCCGGCGCCGCTAATCGAGCACCTAATTGCACCACGCGTTGCAATAACAAATCGAGCACCACAGGACCGCCATGGCCCTGCAGCTCTAGTACATCTTCACCCGTAAATGAATTTGGCGCTTGAAAATACAGCACCAGCCCTTGATCAATGCAGCGACCATCTGCGGCTTGAAAACTGGCCAGCGTGGCTTTGCGCGAGGCCGGTAATTTACCAATCAGTTGCGTGGCAACCTCAGCAACGCCTTTACCAGAAATACGAATGATGCCTACACCGCCGCGACCCGGCGGTGTGGCAATCGCGGCGATGGTGTCCTGTTCGCTGTGAAGCATGACTCAGCGAAACAGAACGATCAGGCCGTGGCGTGTTTACTATCAGCGGCAACCAGCTTATTAATACGCCACTGTTGCAATGCTGACAGCACGGTGTTGGTAATCCAGTACAACACCAATCCGGATGGGAACCACGCCATCATCACCGTCATCATGATGGGCATGAACGCCATAATTTTAGCTTGAGTCGGATCAGCCGGTGCTGGGTTCATCTTGAACTGTGCAAAATTTGCTGCACCCATGATGAGCGGCAAAATGAAATAGGGATCACGATTAGATAGATCGGTAATCCACGCAAAGAACGGCGCTTGTCTAAGTTCAACGCTTTCTAACAGCACCCAGTAAAAGCCCATAAAAAATGGGATTTGAATGAGCATGGGTAAACAGCCGGCCACCGGATTAATTTTCTCTTTCTTATATAACTCCATCGTGGCGCGGCCAAGTGCTTCACGATCATCCTTGTAGCGCTCTTGAATTGATTTCATCTTCGGCGCCAATGTGCGCATCTTCGCCATAGAACGACCACTTGAGGCGGTCAAACGATAGAAGGCTAACTTAATCAGTAGCGTGGTCAGCACAATGGCGATGCCCCAGTTGCTGACATATTGATGAACAAATTCGAGTACCACAAATAATGGCTTAGCAATGATGTAAAGCTTGCCGTAATCTGTAGTGCGATTTAGTTCGGGTCCGGCGGCTGCTAATTGATCTTGTAATTTAGGACCGATAAATAGCGTTTCTTTCAATTGAGCCGACGCGCCTGCTGGCACGATCTGAAGTGGACCTTGATAAGTTAATGTGTAGTTATTGTTTGAATCCACTTTAAGCGAGTAATCATAGGCTTGACCTTGCGCGGGTACGGCGGCAACTACAAAGTAATGTTGCAGTGCTGCCATCCAGCCACCTGTAGTGTTGGCTTTATATGCACTATCTTCGCTGTTGGTTACTTTGAGTTTTTGGTAGGCCTTACCGTTGTAAATCGCGGGCCCGCGATACGCAATGGTGGAAGCATCGAGCATCGAATACTTCACCGGCAAATCATGACGGAACAATTGCACATACGATGCGCCCTGCCACGGCGCTGTACTGCCATTGTTAATGGCATAGCCTACATCCAGCGCATAACTGCCACGCTTCAAGGTGAAGGTTTTAGTGATATTCACCCCTTCTGCTGTGGTGTAAGTCAGCGGAATGCTTAATTCATTCTGACCGTCTAACAACCGATATTCATTGGCCGAGGTGCTGTAAATCGGCGCAGCAGTTGCGCTGGTCGCAAGGCCTGAACGCGCAACAAACAATTTGTCTTGGGCTTCGCTGAGCAGCTCTACTTTATTTTCAGACTGCTCTGGTGTGACGGCGTACTTCAACAAATCGGCACGTACAATATCGCCACCTTGCGTGTGGATATCTAAATCCAGCACATCGGTGACCACATGAATTTTGCTGCCCACTGCAACCGGCGCTGGTTCATCCGTCACTGGTGTTTGCGTGGCGTCTACTGCAACTGCTACTGAAGCTGCACTACTACTGGCCACAGGCAATGAGGGTACCGTGGTTGGCGCTGCGATTGGTGCAGCCACAGTCTCGGCGACTGCTGCAACGGGTGGGTAATCCCGTTGCCAAGTAATCAGATTAAGCCAGAGTAGAACGCCTACTCCGCCCCACAACACGATACGAAGCTTATCCATGGGAACACTTGCCAGAAGGTAAAACTGAAGAATTTGCTGAAGTTGTATTCATTGCGCCAGTCGCTGTTGGCACCGGATCGTAACCACCTGCATGCCACGGGTGGCAACGTGCAATGCGCTTAACGCCTAGGCTTATGCCCTTGATGCTGCCATGGGTCTGTAATGCTTGCTGCATATAACAAGAACAACTGGGATAAAAACGACAATTCTGCCCCAGCCATGGACTGATCAAATAGCGATAGCCTTGAACTAAAGCAATTAACAGTTGACGCATTGCTTCACCAAAGTCTGCCAATGTTGAGTCAAGCGCTGTGCCAATTGCGCATTGCTGGCTTCGCGGGCGCCATTACGACTATTGATAACAATATCTACTGCAGGAAAGGCGCTGCAGTTCAATCGGAACGATTCGCGAATAATGCGTTTGATGCGATTGCGATTCACTGCATTGCCCACGGTACGTGAAGAAATAGACAATCCTAGGCGGGCATTGTTCAAGCCATTAGGTTTGAACAGGATTAAAAAACAGGAATCGCCCAGTTTTTTACTACCTGACTGATAGACCGAATCAAACTGGGTTTTGTGAACCAGTCGTTGTGCCGGCTTGAATGTTGACACACGACTTTGAAAGAAGTTGAAAAACGGAGAGGCTAACAACCTTGCGTCAGTTAGACGCAAAGACGCTTGCGGCCCTTGGCGCGGCGGCGAGCTAACACCAGACGACCACCCTTGGTGGCCATGCGAGCACGAAAACCGTGTACGCGTTTTCTGTGCAAATTACTGGGTTGATATGTGCGCTTCATAAAGACTTACCTATGTCGAGCCAACGATTACATCGGGCTCCTCTCTTACGGGCCGGCAAGGGTACGGATGGGTAGGCAGCCTGTCAAGTTTGTTCATCTGCTCGCAGGGCCTGCAACTCGGGCAATTTAATCGTTCACAACCGTATAAAGTCTGTGGATAAGTCGGTGTCTGTAGGTATAGACTTACCTGTCTGCCTTTCCCTTAACTTAACTAGAAGCCTACTGAGAGCACGAACCGTGTCTGGGTCGTTGTGGAACCGTTGTTTTCAACAGCTCGAATCCGAAATGGTCGAGCAACAATTCAACACCTGGGTTCGCCCCCTACAGGTGGCGTTGGATGGTGCTTCGCTACGCCTGTTTGCGCCCAATCGTTTCGTGGCTGAATGGGTGCAACAGCATGTTTTACCCCGTCTAAACGAGCTGTGTAGTCATTTTGCCGACGCGTCTGCGGGTGAAGTGGCGCCGTTTATTACCTTAGAAGTTGGCTCCAAGCCGGTGGCTTCCGTCCCTCAAGCCAATCCAAGCCGCGATATACCTGCCAGCCAAGTTGCTGCTAAAACCCCCTTTAGTAATTTAGGCGGACGGCTTAATCCGGACTTTACCTTCAATAATTTCGTTGAAGGTAAAAGCAACCAGCTAGCCCGTGCCGCCGCACAGCAAGTCGCTGAAAATCCGGGGCGCGCCTACAACCCGTTATTTATTTATGGCGGCGTGGGTTTGGGTAAAACTCACCTGATGCATGCCATTGGTAATGCCATTTTAGCGGGCCGGCCTGGTGCTCGAATTGCTTATGTGCACTCCGAGCGTTTTGTCGGCGATATGGTTAAGGCGCTACAACACAACACCATCAATGAGTTCAAGACCGCTTATCGGTCTTTGGACGCCCTGCTCATTGATGATATTCAGTTTTTTGCCGGCAAAGACCGCTCACAAGAAGAGTTTTTCCATACTTTTAACGCTTTATTTGAGGCACAACAGCAAATCATTTTGACTTGCGATCGCTATCCCAAAGAAGTGGAAGGCCTTGAGGATCGGCTCAAATCGCGGTTTGGCTGGGGTCTAACCGTGGCCGTGGAGCCACCGGAATTGGAAACTAGTGTCGCCATTTTGATGAGTAAGGCCGCGCTCACCCAAGTGCAACTGCCAGATGAAGTCGCTTTTTTTATCGCCAAGCGTATTCGATCCAATGTCCGCGAACTAGAAGGCGCCCTTCGTCGCGTGATCGCCAACTCGCAATTTACGGGTCGGCCGATTACTCTGGAATTTACCAAAGAAGCCCTACGTGATTTATTAGCTCTGCAAGATCGTTTAGTCACCGTCGACAACATTCAAAAAACGGTGGCCGAATACTACAAACTGCGCGTGGCTGATTTACTGTCCAAACGGCGCAGTCGCTCCATTGCCAGACCACGACAAATGGCAATGGCAATGGCCAAAGAGCTGACCGCCCATAGCCTTCCCGAAATTGGCGATGCCTTTGGTGGTCGCGACCACACCACCGTAATGCATGCCTGCCGCGTGATTAAAGAGCTGCGGGAAACCGATGTTCGTAGTCGAGAGGATTATTCAAACTTATTGAGAACCCTAACCGGATGATGTGTTTTGCCTGTGGATAAGTTGTGTGAATCATTAATGCTTTATTTATCCACAAGTAACCAACAAGATTAATGATGGCTATCCAGATCATTCAAGTAGGGTTTTGTATCAATATAACTAATTGAATTTAATACAAAAAATTCAGTTATGCACAGAATTTTGGTTCTCTAGTAATAGTAATAACAGATTTAATTTATATATATTTAGTTAATAAATAGATGGTGTGTAAATGAAGTTCAGCGTAGAACGTGAAGCAATGCTTTTGCCCTTACAGGCAGTAATTGGTGTGGTTGAGCGCCGCCAAACTATGCCGATCCTTTCGAATGTATTGGTCACGGTAAATTCCAGTGGTTTGACCATTACCGCGACTGATCTTGAAGTTGAGCTCAGTGCTACAGGAAAGGTAGATGTACAAGCCCCTGGTGAGATCACTATTCCAGGTCGAAAATTGATCGATATCATCAAGGCGCTTCCTGAGAAGGCCAATATCATTCTTGCTCTAGAAAACGAACGGCTGTTGATTCGTTCGGGTAAAAGCCGTTTTACATTAGCCACCCTGCCCGCTAGTGATTTTCCAGTAATCGAAAATATCGAAATTAAGCAAAAAATTTCTTTATCCCAAGCAGATATGAAAACACTGCTAGATAAAACACACTTTTCTATGGCGCAACAAGATGTGCGCTACTACCTCAATGGTTTGTTGTTTGAACTCAGTGGCCAACAATTACGTTTGGTTGCTACCGATGGTCATCGACTGGCATTGGCTGAAACTAAATTAGCCGATACGGTCAATACTTCATCACAAGTTATTTTGCCGCGTAAAGGTGTACTGGAATTGCAGCGAGTACTGGGAAATCAAGGCAATGTTGAAATTATTATCAGCACCAATCACATGAGAATCACCGTAGATGGTGTGCGTTTTACTTCGAAGCTTATTGATGGTCGGTTTCCAGATTACAATCGAGTGATTCCCCAAAACCCGAATCGCATTGTTAGCGCTGAACGCAGTGCGCTACGCGCCGCGCTGCAACGTGCCGCCATTTTGTCGAACGAAAAATATCGCGGTATTCGGCTTACGCTCAAATCTAATTTATTGGTGATGCAAGCGCATAACCCTGAGCAAGAAGAGGCCGAGGAAGAGCTTGAAGTCAGTCACTCAGGAGAGGACATGGAAATTGGTTTCAATGTGAATTACCTGATGGAGGCTCTGTCTGCAGTGGATGGAGATCAGGTCGAACTTGGGTTTACAGATGGCAACAGTAGCTGTCTGATTAAGTCACCCGGCAATGTGGCCTCGCGCTACGTTGTTATGCCAATGCGGCTATAAGTTGCGATCTTGCTGCTAAATGAGCCTATCTTACCTAGAAATTGAACAATTTCGCTGTATAGAGAAGGCTCATTTGTCGTTTGCACCACATGCCAATTTGATTGTCGGTAAAAATGCTTCGGGCAAAACCAGTCTGCTTGAAGCCATTTTTTTGATGGGCACTGGTCATTCGTTTCGTACTCATCACACCAATTTGCTTATTCGTCGTGGACAAAGCCATTTCATGACGGTGGGAAAAATCCTTGGTCATCAAGGCTTTGAAGTAATTGGTATTCGTGGCGGAGATGACAGTAAAGAAGTGCGCGTTAACGGCGAATCGGCCAAAAGCCTTGCTGAATTAGCATTACGGCTACCGGTACAGGCCATTGATCCTGAGGTTCATCGATTATTGGAAGACGGCTCAAATCGACGCCGAAAATTTATAGATTGGGGTGTGTTCCACGTGGAACATCGGTTTCATGACGCCTGGCGACGCTATCAACGTGCGTTGCGGCAAAGAAACGCAGCGCTGCGCGCCAAACAACCACTCAAGGCGATCAGGGTTTGGGATCAGGAAATGATTGAGCAAGGTACCTTGGTGGCAGATTTTCGTGACCGCTACTTACACAGCCTGCAACCTTTCGTTACCCGTCTAGGGCAGCAGTTATTGGGAACAGCCATCGAGCTTGAAATCCAGCGCGGCTGGAAACGGCAAGCCAGTCTAGAGACGGTTATGGCGGAAGGTTTAGCGCGGGATCAACTTCGCGGATCCACCGGTAGTGGGCCACATCGAGCCGATCTGACGGTCAGGGTGGCGGAAGTGACGGCTAAAGATCGTGTCTCTCGGGGCCAGCAAAAAATGGTGGCCTGTGCGCTGATTCTGGCACAACAGGCACATCGAGCCTCTTTGGGCGCGCCGCCGGCTTGTTTATTGTTGGATGATCCAGCTGCGGAGTTGGATGTGGATAACTTGGGGAAATTATTGGCGGCGGTAACTGAAATTCCGGCCCAATTAATGGTGACCTCATTGAATAAAAACGTCTTGGAGTTCTTTCCCAAGGCGCGAATGTTTCACGTGGAACACGGCGTATTTCAAGCAGTGGCATAATTGACGAATTAATTAGATTGGACACCCTATGAGCGAAGCACCTCCGAACGATAGCGTTTACGATTCCAGTAAAATCAAAGTCTTAAAGGGCTTAGATGCTGTGCGTAAGCGCCCCGGTATGTATATCGGCGATACCGATGATGGTACTGGTTTGCATCACATGGTGTTCGAAGTCGTGGATAACGCCATCGATGAGGCGCTGGCGGGCCACTGTACTTTGGTGTCAGTGACGATCCATGCCGATCAGTCGGTTACCGTGTCTGATAATGGCCGTGGAATTCCTGTGGATATCCATCCGGAAGAGGGCGTGTCGGCTGCCGAAGTCATTATGACTGTGCTGCATGCCGGCGGAAAATTCGACGACTCTTCTTATAAGGTATCGGGCGGTTTGCATGGCGTAGGCGTGTCGGTAGTCAATGCCTTGTCTGAGTACCTGTTGCTGACCATTTATCGCGATCAAAAGCGCTATCAACAAGAATATCGCATGGGCGAGCCGCAAGCGCCGCTGGCTGTGGTTGGCAGCTCAGACAAACGCGGTACTACGGTTCGCTTCAAGCCTAGCGCTGAAATTTTCACTCATATCGAGTTTGTCTACGATATTTTGGCTAAGCGTTTACGTGAGTTGTCATTCCTGAATTCCGGCGTGCGGATTGAATTAATCGATGAGCGCGATGACAAACGAGAGGAATTTATGGCGGAGGGCGGCATTAGTGAGTTTGTCCGCCATTTAAACCGTACTAAAACGCCAATTCATCCGTCTGTGATGCATTTTCGTACCGAACAAGGCCCGATTAGCGTTGAGCTGGCCTTGCAATGGAACGATTCGTATCAGGAAAGCATGTATTGCTATACCAATAATATTCCGCAAAAGGATGGCGGTACGCACTTGGCTGGATTCCGTGCGGCATTGACCCGCACCTTAAATGGCTACATTGAGAAAGAATTCTCCGCCAAGGACAAGCTAGCCACCACTGGCGATGATGCCCGCGAAGGCTTAACTGCAATTTTGTCGGTGAAAATGCCTGATCCTAAATTCTCTTCACAAACCAAGGACAAGTTGGTTTCTTCAGAAATTAAATCCATTGTGGAGCAGTCTGTCAGCGAGAAACTTGACGAGTTCTTGCTTGAAAATCCTGCTAACGCGAAGGCAATTGCTGCGAAAATCGTCGATGCTGCACGAGCCAGAGAAGCCGCTCGCAAGGCTCGAGAAATGACTCGTCGCAAGGGTGCGTTAGATATTGCTGGTCTGCCAGGCAAGTTGGCCGATTGTCAGGAAAAAGATCCGGCCTTGTCGGAAATGTTCCTCGTCGAGGGTGATTCCGCCGGCGGCTCAGCAAAGCAAGGGCGCGATCGTCGTACTCAGGCTATTCTGCCGTTGAAGGGCAAGATTCTGAACGTGGAAAAGGCACGTTTCGACAAGATGCTGTCATCCGCCGAAGTCGGCACCTTAATTACCGCGCTAGGTTGCGGCATTGGTGCCGATGACTTTGATGTGAATAAACTACGTTATCACCGCATCATCATCATGACTGACGCGGATGTGGATGGTTCGCACATTCGCACGTTGTTGCTGACCTTCTTCTATCGGCAAATGCCGCAATTGATTGAGCGTGGCCATATCTACATTGCCCAGCCGCCTTTATATAAGGTGAAGAAGGGCAAGTCAGAAACCTACGTCAAAGATGACAATGAGCTAAATGATTTGTTGCTTAAATCGGCCACTGAAGGCGCTGTGCTACATACAAGCACCAGCGCTGCGCCATTAAGCGGCAATGCTCTGGATACGTTGATGCGTCATTGGACTGAATGTCAGGGCATCATTCGCCGTTCATCGCGTCGCTATGATCAGCGCGTGTTGGAGCAAATGCTCTATTTACCTGAAGTCACATTGGCGCTGCATGATGATGCGCAGTGGCTGGCTAAATGGGCAGCGCAACTTGAAACAGAATTAAATGCCACTGAAGCTGCAGTACGTAGTTACAAAGTCCGTGTTGAGCAGGGCGCGGTGAACGCTGGCTTACACGTGACACGCATGGAACACGGTGTTAGTAATGATAAACATCTGCACCGCGAGTTTTTTGCATCCTCCGAATATCGACGTATTGCAGAGCTAGGTAAAATTCTGATGGGCTTGATTGGCCCGGGTGCTGCGGTCACTAAGGGTGAAGCTCGACAAGAAGTGGGTTCATTCAAACAGGCAATGAATTGGTTGTTGGATCAGGCGCGTCGTGGTCAAAACATTCAGCGCTATAAAGGCTTGGGTGAAATGAATCCTGATCAGTTGTGGGATACAACGATTAATCCAAGCACACGTCGTTTAATCCAAGTGCGCATTGAGGATGCACAGGGCGCTAATGAAATTTTCTCAACGCTAATGGGCGATCAAGTCGAGCCACGGCGTGAGTTCATTGAGCGTAATGCGTTATCAGTGACTAACTTGGACATCTGACGATCAACACTTAGATAAGGACCGGAGTGGCCTACATTGCAGAGCGAAATAACGCTGTAATAAAGGTAAACACTCCGGTATCTATCGGATAGAAAATTTGCGCAGGAACTGGCACGTTGTGGATTCGATGTTCAGTTCCTCGATGTATGTAGCCGTGAATTAAAGCAGTGAACTCCTCGGTATTCATAATGCAGCACCATAAATGGCTGGCGATGTCGGTTTCTTTGTTGCTTGCAGCCTGTGCTAGCGCGCCTCAAACACACGTTGCTATGAAGCAGATTGATGCTGCACCGGTTGCGTCCTCAGTTAATGGACATGGCGCATGGCCCAATGAGCAATGGTGGAAGCAATACGCCGACCCTATGTTGGATCAGTTGATAGATCAGGCGATTCAATCTGGCCCAACGGTGGCAATGGCTGAAACACGAGTTGCGCAAGCAAAACACTTAATAGATGCAGTGGCCGGTCAGCAGGGCATTCAAGTGGCCGGTTATGCGAATGCATCACGACAGCGTTTAAGTGATAACGGCATGTTCCCGCCGAAGTTTCTCGGTTTTAACTGGTACAACCAAATGGATGCAGGGGTTCGCGCCAGTTACAGTTTTGATTGGTGGCATAAACAGCGTGATACGCTGGCCGCCACATTGAATGAGGCACAGGTTGCGCAAACAGAACGCTTGATGGCAGCCCAGAAATTGTCCACAGCGATAGCGTCTGCCTATTTTGGTTGGCAAGCGGATCAAGTTCAATTGAAGTTCGCTACACAGCAGCTCGACGCACTGAACAAACGCAAGCAAATCACCGAGGCGCGGATTGGGGCGCAACTAGAACCAAAAGATGGCCTGCATGCACTGGATATTGAAATCGCAAATATTAATGCGACTCGTTCGAATATCACTACATCGGCGGCCCTGCGGCGAGTGTTGATCGCTTCACTGCTGGGCATCACGACTGACGAATTGCCTGCGTTCACAACTCACGAATTGCCAGTGGTGTCGGTACAGATACCTAACCACGTTAGTATTGATTTGCTGGCACGACGCGCAGACATTGAGGCTAGCCGCTTGCAAATTGACGCGGCAGAGCATCGTTTGAATGTGGCGCGCGCAGAATTCATGCCTGATATCAGCATCAATGCACTGGCTGGGTTATCAAGTATTGAAGTTGATAATTTATTTCAGGCGGGTAGTGCTACGCCAAGCCTAGGTCTTGCAGTTCATCTACCGTTGTTTGATAGCAAAAGACTTAATGCTCAATTAGGTGTGCGCGCTACGCAGTTAGAACAAGCGATAGTTGTCTACAACTCAACTTTGATTAATGCGGCTCGCGATGTGGGCACACAGGCATTACTCAAGAATCAGTTAGCGCAAGCGCAGACAGAGCATCTGACCCAAGTGACTAATGCCCAGCACTTAGTGACGGTTGCGCAGCAGCGTAACGCGCAAGGTATTTCTGATGCCCGTGCGTATTTGCAAGCATTACAAAATTTATATCAACAACAGGCAGCCCTGAGTGCGTTACATGCCGAGATTGTCGATGCTGATGTGGGGTTGATTGCCGCGCTTGGTGGCGGGTATCAGCGCGAAGCATCGCGTTGAGCTTTTATAAAGACAAAGTATTTTAAGTTGAGTACTCACTAATGACTTCTGTAGTAAACCAACCCGGCGTAAATACCAGCGTTGAGGCTGCACCCTCAAATGGCAAACGTCGTCGCGCGTTAATGGTGGTGACCACTGTGTTACTAGCGACTTTGGTGGGCGCTACGTTGTGGTGGTATTTTGTTTCCTCGCAACGTGAGTACACAGATGATGCTTATGTGGGCGGCAGCCAAGTCACACTGACTTCGCAAATTCCAGGAACGGTAGTAAGCGTCATGGCAGAGGAGAACCAGTGGGTCAGTGCTGGGCAAGTAATTGCTAAGCTGGATGCCACTGATGCGCAGAATGCATTAGACAAGGCGAGTAGTGCACTGGCATTAAGTGTACGACAGTACCATCAGTTGAAAGCCCAAGCTGATCAGTTTGATGCCACGCTAGTCATGCGCAAGTTAGACGTGTCGCGCGCCAAAGAAGATTTGAAACGGCGTGAACCGTTACAGGTCAATGAAGCAATTGCAGGAGAAGAATTACGTCACGCACGTGATGCGGTAACGCAAGCTGAAGCGGCTTTGAAGCAAAGTGAACAACAGTTGAAAGCCGCACACGCCATGGTGGATGGCAGTACGGTGCATACCAACCCAGCAGTGCAGCAGACTAAGCAGGCGTACATTGATGCATGGATCAACACGCAGCGCACCGTAGTCAAAGCGCCGATCAGTGGTCATGTGGCGCAGAAAAATTTGCAGCCCGGTCAACACATTCAACCGGGACAGCCATTGTTGACCATTATTCCCATCAGTGAAGTGTGGGTGGATGCTAATTTCAAAGAAAGTCAGTTAGGCCACTTACGTATTGGTCAACCCGCGCAAATAAAAAGCGACCTATATGGCAATGAGGTGATTTATCACGGCAAAGTGACGGGTATCTCAGCAGGTACAGGCGCTGCCTTTGCCTTGCTGCCACCACAGAACGCAGCGGGCAATTGGATTAAGGTGATTCAACGCGTGCCCGTGCGTATTGCGCTTGATGCTCGCGAAGTTGAACAACATCCATTACGCGTCGGTCTTTCTATGCATGCCACTGTAGATACACACGATCGTTCAGGCCCAGTCATTCCGGTAGTAGGGCCGAGCAACTTTAAGGCAGAGACTTCAATTTATGATTTGGATGTCTCGCAAGCGGTAGCGCAAGCTGAAGCCATCATCGCGCGCCAACCTTAAGTCATCGCCGGAATGAGTAATACTCCTGCACTTCAGCGTGATGCTGCTGGTGAATTTCCGCCATTGCAGGGCATGCAGCTGGCGTTGTTGACCATTGCCGTGGCATTAGCCACGTTTATGGAAGTGCTCGACATCACCATTGTGAATGTCTCGATTCCCGCCATTGCGGGTAGTCTTGGTGTCAGTCCTGCTGAAGGCACTTGGACGGTGAGTTCCTATTCATTAGCCGCAGCTATTATGCAGCCGATCACCGGCTGGATTGCACGTCGCTTTGGTGAAGTGCGCACCTTTGTTACCTCCATGTTGCTATTTGTGTTGTTCTCCGCGTTATGTGGATTTGCAACTAGCATGACCATGTTAGTGGTAGCGCGCCTGATTCAAGGGTTGGTTTCGGGTCCGATGGTGGCGATTGCTCAAGCGTTATTGTTAAGAAATTACCCACCACAGAAACGCGGAATGGCAATGGGCATCTGGGCCATGGTGGTGATTGTTGCGCCTATTTGTGGACCGATAATGGGCGGGTGGATTACAGACAATTTATCGTGGCCTTGGTTGTTCTTCATCAACATTCCAGTGGGCTTGCTGGGCGCGGCAGTGACTTGGAACATTCTTAAAAACCGCGAATCACAACTCATGAGAGTGCCCATTGATGTGGTTGGTTTAACGCTGCTAGTGATTGGTGTGGGCTGTCTGCAATACACCTTGGATAATGGCAACGAGTACGATTGGTTTGAATCACCGCGCATCATCATGATGAGTGCGATTGCTGCAGTGGCCTTGATTTACTTAATTGTGTGGGAGTTGACGGACAAGCATCCGGTGCTGGATCTGCATCTATTTCAGGAACGCAATTTTTTGATGGGCACAATAGCGATTAGCTTGGGCTACTTTGCCTTCTTCGGTATCAACGTGGTGTTTCCGTTGTGGCTACAGACTACTCTTGGTTATACCGCTTCAGATGCGGGGCTTGCGATGGCACCCATTGGTATCTTTGCCATGATGATCGCGCCCATTGTGGGTAAAAACATAAATCGCTTGAATTTACGCGTGGTGGCCTCCTTAGCGTTTGTCATTTTTGGTGTATGTTCTTTTTGGTCAGCCACCTTAAATGACCAAGCTACCTTTGCTCAGTTTGCTTCACCACGACTATGGCAGGGCTTAGGGATGCCCATGTTCTTTCTACCACTGAATGCCATTCTGCTTTCTCATGTAAAACCCAGTGAGCTTGCGGCCGCGTCGGGTTTAAGTAATTTCATGCGCACGTTGGCGGGTAGTATTTCTACGGCCCTTTCTATTTTTCTGTGGAATCACCGCACAGAAATTCATCATGGCGTGTTGGTCGAGCACGTGCGCACCAACAGCGAAGGCTGGCAGCACTATCAGGGCGTGTTAAGTTCGGGCGGGCTGAGCGATCAGCAGGCACTGGGCGTAACCAATTATATGGTGGGACAGCAGGCGTCCACGATGGCCGCCAATGATTTGTATTGGCTGTTCGGTATCGTCTTTATTTCACTGATTCCCGTCATTTGGTTGTGCAAACCACCCTTCACGGGTCGTGGCGGCATGGGCGGCCACTAAACTCGAATTAATTAACGCGACTAGCAATTGTAGTTTCAATCCAGGTTTGAATTTCAGCGGTGACTTCGCGTGCATCACGACCTGTCGTCTGAATCGGGCGACCGATGACCACCTTGATAATGCCTGGTCGTTTTAACCAACCGCGGCGGGGCCAAAAATAGCCTGCGGTATGCGCTACCGGAATAATGATTGTTCCTGCTTCAATGGCCAATAGCGCACCACTGATGCCGTACTTGCGTTGCTCGCCTACCGCAGTACGAGTGCCTTCAGGAAAAATTACCACCCATCGTCCATCACTCAGTCGGGCTTTGCCTTGGCTGATCACTTGTTTAACTGCAGCACTGCCCGCGGAACGATTAATCGCAATCGGTTGCATTAAGCGCAATGCCCAGCCCACGATGGGAATCCACAGCAATTCGCGTTTAAGTACCCAAGCTTGCGCTGGAAGAATAGAAGCTTGTGCAATGGTTTCCCAGGTTGAAGCATGCTTCCACATCGAGACATGATGCCCTTGAGGCAGATGCTCACGACCTTCAACAACATAGCTGAGCTTACACAATACTTTGAGTAGCCACAGATTAACGACAGACCAGTTGCGCGCAATAGCCCAACGACCTGAATACGGTAATGCCCAGCCGAATAATAAAATGATTAGGGCATAGACCGTCGTGCTGAGAAAAAAACAGCCGGTAAAAACGATGGAGCGTAGCAGTTGTAGCAAGGCCATCCGCCTCAGCCAGGCAAGCAAGATAAGTCGGCTACTTTTAGAAATACGCTGCGCAATCGCGAGAGTAAGGCCAGACGATTCTGTCGAACCTTTAGATCATCGGCCATGACCATGACAGAATCAAAAAATTGGTCAACACTTGCGCGTAATAGAGCGAGTCGTGTTAACGCGGCTTGATAATTACCCGCAGCAAACAAAGGTGCTGTATCGGCTTCAGCGTTTTGAAGTTGTTCAAACAACGAACGTTCAGCATTTTCCACAAAGCATTCAGGCTGAACGCCAGTATTGGCAGCATCGGTTTTCTTGAGAATATTATTAATACGTTTATTCGCAGCCGCCAAGGCTTGAGCATCGCTGAGCTTAAGAAACCCATCAAGCGCACGAAGTCGCGTATCAAAATCTAAGGGAGAGGTGGGTCGATTAGCCAGCACCGCATCAAACATTTCTGTGGTGATAGCTAAGTGCGTTGACCCTTCTAAATAGTAACCGCGCAGACGTTCCATGATGTAGTCATAAACTTCAGCAGCTACATCGGACTTTACTTGAAGTGGTTGCTGTTGCAGTGCATGTTCAATTAAAGCGCTGAGGTTTAATGGCAATTTGCGTTCGATGAGAATGCGCAATAAACCAATGGCGGCACGCCGTAAACCAAACGGATCTTTAGTGCCTGTAGGTTTTTGTCCCACTGCAAAAATGCCACAGAGAGTTTCTAGTTTTTCAGCAATCGCTAGGGCCATACCGGTAGACGTGACCGGTAATTCATCACCAGCACCACGCGGTAGATACTGTTCACGAATGGCCTCAGCCACTTCGTTATCTAGGCCATCAGCTAAAGCGTAGTAGCGGCCCATGATGCCTTGCAGCTCAGGGAATTCACCGACCATATCGGTGACTAAATCAGCTTTGGCAATTTGTGCGGCTTGATCCGCTTTGGCATCAGTATCTTTGCCAAGTTGTGTGCCAATCAACTTAGCCAATGAGCGTACGCGCTCAACACGATCCAACTGCGAACCCAATTGATTGTGATACACCACTTTGCTGAGCTTAGTCAGCCGTGACATCAGCGTATGTTTACGATCTTCGTCAAAGAAGAACTTTGCATCGGCCAGACGTGGGCGCACCACGCGTTCATTGCCTTGAATGACGCGACTGGCATCTGTGGGTCGGATATTGCTCACCACTAAGAACTTGTGGGTTAACTTTCCTGTGGCATCAAGCAACGGAAAATATTTTTGATTGGCCTTCATGGTCAGAATTAAACATTCTGCAGGCACCTCCAAAAATTCTTTTTCAAATTGACAGGTCAGTACATTCGGGCGTTCCACCAGTGCCGTGACTTCATCAAGTAGCGCTTCATCGGTGATAGGCTGTAAGTCTTCTTGTGTAGCCGCATTATGGAGTTGTCGAGCAATCTCATTTCGGCGTGCAGCAAAGCTGGCAAGTACTGCGCCTTCATTTTCAAGTTGCGATGCATAACTGTCTGCATCCTTAATATCAATTTGAGGTTGGCGAGCTTCAAAGCGATGTCCTTGTGTGGTCCGTCCTGCAGCCAATCCCAATACAGAGATTTGCACAATACTAGCGCCGTGTAATGCAACTAATCCATGCGCGGGTCTGACAAAATTAACGCTGCTCCAACCATCATTCAGTTGATAACTCATTACTTTTGGAATAGGTAATTTAGATAGCGTTTCATCAAGCGCTTTTTGTAAGCCCTCTGCAAGAGTTACTCCTGCTACTTGAATATCTAAGAACAACGCTTCTGTTTTGCCATCTGGCGCGCGTTTTAATTGTGGTAACGCTTGTTCAGTAAGGCCCAAGCTAGTGAGCTTTTTAAGTAGCGCAGGTGTCGCCACGCCATCGGCAGTCAGCGCCACACTGACAGGCATAAGTTTTTGTTGAATGGCTTTATCCGCAGCGGCTGGTGCAACTTGGGTGATATGCACCGCAAGGCGTCGTGGTGATGCAAACGATGTGGTGATCGACTGCGCGTTTGTAAGGCCTTGAGTCTTTAGGCTTTCAGATAAAGTGGCTGCAAAACTTTCGCCCAAGTTCTTTAATGCTTTAGGCGGAAGCTCTTCAACAAACAATTCAACCAATAAATTTTGCATCGTCATGAATCAGGCAACCTTCTTATTCTTTTCTAATTGAGCCAACACTTCTGCGGCCCACTCTTTGGGGGCCATTGGAAATCCTAATCGTGCACGGCTGTCCAAATAACTTTGTGCGACGCTGCGCGCCAAATTACGAATGCGTCCAATATAAGCCGCACGTTCGGTAACGCTGATGGCACCACGCGCATCTAACAGATTGAATGTATGTGCTGCTTTCAGCACTTGTTCATATGCCGGCAGGGCTAACTGCTGTTCCATTAAATGCTTGGCTTGTTTTTCATAATTACCAAAGGCGTTGAACAGGAAATCCACATCGCTGTGTTGGAAGTTGTAGGTACTTTGTTCTACTTCGTTTTGGTGGAATACATCTCGATAGGTGATGCCTGGCGCGTAAACCAAATCAAATACGTTATCTACGCCTTGTAGATACATGGACAAACGCTCTAAGCCATAGGTAATCTCGCCGGTGATTGGCTTGCAATCAATACCTCCCACTTGTTGGAAGTAGGTGAACTGCGTGACTTCCATGCCATTGAGCCACACTTCCCAGCCCAAGCCCCAAGCGCCCAAGGTGGGATTTTCCCAATCGTCTTCAACAAAACGAATGTCATTTACTTTGAGATCAAAACCCACGGCTTCCAGAGAGCCCAAGTACAGTTCCAAAATATTGGCAGGCGCCGGTTTGAGTACCACCTGAAATTGGTAGTAGTGCTGTAAACGGTTGGGGTTATCGCCATATCGACCGTCTTTGGGTCGGCGGCTAGGCTGCACATAGCCGGCTTTCCACGGTTCAGGTCCCAGCGCCCTTAAAAAAGTGGCGGTGTGGCTGGTGCCCGCACCCACTTCCATGTCGTAAGGTTGCAGGATGGCACAGCCCTGATCGGCCCAGTAGCGCTGCAGCGCAAGGATCAGGTCTTGGAAAGTTTGAGGAGGGCGAGGGCTGGAACTGGTCATGGGTGAACTACTGGGCGGTGCATCAGCGGGAATTTTTCAGGAAAAGCTCATTAATCAATCCGTTATCCAAGCGCGGCAGGGTAATTACAGCCACCTGAACAATCAACACAAAACTTCGCTCCAAAGCTGCTGAGTGACGAAGTCATTTTCAACTTATGCCCTTTTCTGGCGCTTAAAGATGCCCAGCTTGCTTTATCTTGGTGCTAAAATCTCCCGGCTACATTGAAGGTAGAGCGAATATTTCAGCGTTGGCGCGGTGTTGCGCTAAGGCAGTGCGCTGGCATGGTTCCTGCACTTCATTGAGCCAGAGCATTCAACCTACGGTTAGCCTAAAGAAGCGACCGAGGTCATGTATTCACTAAGCAAACATTGTTTTCCGGAGGAGTAGTTCATGACAACCGGCGCTGACGTTCTCAGCTTGATTAAAGAGAAGGAAATTCGTTACGTGGATCTTCGATTCACGGATACCCGCGGCAAGGAGCAACACGTAACCGTTCCAGCATCACAAGTAGATGCTAAGTTCTTCTCTGACGGCAAAATGTTCGACGGTTCGTCGATTGCCGGTTGGAAGGGCATTAATGAATCCGACATGATTTTGATGCCGGATGCCACTACCGCCGTTGCCGATCCTTTCTTTGAAGATCCAACCATCATCATCCGTTGCGACGTGCTCGAGCCTGCCACCATGCAAGGTTATGACCGCGATCCACGTTCAGTGGCCAAGCGCGCTGAAGCCTATTTGAAGTCTACCGGCATTGCCGATGGCGCTTTGTTCGGCCCTGAAAATGAATTTTTCATTTTCGATAGCGTGCGCTATAACAACGACATGCATAGCTGCGGTTATGCCATCGATTCACAACAAGGTGCGTGGAACTCCAACACCGTGTATCCAGAAGGCAACACCGGTCATCGTCCAGGTGTGAAGGGCGGTTACTTCCCAGTACCTCCAGTCGATGCCTTCCAGAACATCCGTGCTTCTATGTGTAATGTGCTCGAAGAAATGGGCATGGTCGTGGAAGTGCATCACCATGAAGTGGCTACCGGTGGTCAATGCGAAATCGGCGTTGGCGCGGGTGGTTTGGTGCGCAAGGCCGACGAAGTACAGATGCTGAAGTACGTCGTACATAACGTTGCCCACTTACACGGCAAAACAGCTACTTTCATGCCTAAGCCATTAGTTGGCGACAACGGTTCTGGTATGCACGTGCACCAATCTCTGCAAAAAGCAGGTGTTGCATTGTTTGCTGGTGACCAATACGGCGGTCTGTCTGAAACTGCGTTGTACTACATCGGCGGTATCATCAAGCACGCCAAGGCCATCAATGCGTTCACTAATGCGGGTACCAACAGCTACAAGCGCTTAGTGCCAGGCTTTGAAGCCCCTGTGATGTTGGCTTATTCAGCACGTAACCGTTCTGCGTCTATTCGTATTCCATGGGTTGCAAATCCTAAGGCACGTCGTATCGAAGTGCGCTTCCCAGATTCGTCAGCCAATCCTTACTTCGCCTTCGCTGCCATGATGATGGCTGGTCTGGATGGTATCCAGAACAAGATTCATCCAGGCGAAGCTGCAGATAAGGATCTATATGATCTGGAGCCAGAAGAGGCCAAGCACATTCCCCAAGTGTGTCATTCCTTGGATATGGCGCTTGAGCACTTGGATAAGGATCGCGAGTTCCTCAAGAAGGGCGGCGTGTTTACTGATGACGTGATTGATGCCTACATCGCATTGAAGATGCAGGAAGTCACTCGTCTGCGCATGTCTACCCACCCAGCTGAAATGGATATGTACTACAGCTGCTAATAGCTTTGCTGACAGAGTCGGATTGCATTACGTAATCCGACTCTACAGGCAGATGTGAGAATAGTTGCAGGTACAGGTATGAAGATGCCTCTGTACTTGCACTGAAGGGCTTTGTTTCTAGGAGATCTTGCGGGTATGCTTCCCGACCATGCGCTACCTGCCCTGCTTTGCCTTGTTGCTTGCGATGCCATTGATGGCAGCCAACATATGGAAGTGGCGCGACGCAAATGGCGTAGTGCATTTCTCCGATCAACCGGTGCCGGGCGCCGAACAGGTCAATTTACAAGCACCAAGCACATACGCACCATCGCCAGTGCCGGAAGCCATGAGCGCCAGCAGCAGTTCTTCGGTGGCCCTCAATTACAGCAATGTCGAAATTTGGAAACCCAGCGCCGAGATGACTGTAGCCAATACAGCAGGCGTGGTTTCAGTTGCGGCGAGAGTCGAACCCAATTTAAACAGCCAACATCATCTAGCGTTATACATGGATGGTCGCTTAGTGCCTGGTTTTCCTCCACAAGGGATGGAGTACGACATTACAGAAGTCGATCGTGGCGAACACACGTTGACCTTGGCCGTACTCGACACCCAGGGAAAACAAATTATGCTCAGTTCTCCTGTACGGTTTTACGTGCAGCAACCCTCGGTATTACGCAAACCTTAGCTTTTGTAGCGCAGCAACTGGCTAAACAGGCTGCGATATTGATGAGAGCAAATCGGGTGTGCGTATGTTAGCGGTCACTCGAATCCGCATGGAGCAAACCATGACTGATTTGCAGCGCATCATTGATCATCTCAATACCAGTTTGCTGTTGGTGGATCGACGTCATGTCGTTCATTTTGTTAATGCTGCGGCTGAAACACTTCTGGGTGTGAGCCGCAATCAAATTTTAGGGCGTGCATTATCTGAGTTGATTCGTGACCCTACGGAGTTAGTCACGCTGGTTGATCGCACGATGGATGCGTGGAAGCCCTTTGCTCGCCGCGAATTAAGTTTGCGCAGTACTGGTACGGCGGGCGATGTCATCGTTGATTGCACTGTCACTCCGTTTGAAGATCAAGTGGACAGTACGATGGTGCTGATTGAATTTAGTGACGCCACACAACATCAGCGCATTTCAAGGGAAAACGCACTGATCAATCGCGTAGGCGGCAGTCGCTTGATGATTCGCCAACTAGCGCATGAAATAAAAAATCCTTTAGGTGGCTTACGTGGTGCAGCGCAATTACTAGAGCGTCAGTTGACCGATTCTTCGATGCGCGAATACACCTCAATCATTATTAACGAAGCCGATCGCTTAAAAACTTTGGTGGATTCTTTGTTGGGGCCGGGACATTTACCACGCAAGGAGCTGATCAATATTCACGAAATACTGCAGCATGTGCGTCAATTACTTTTAGTAGATGGGGCGCAAGTCAGTATTGAAAGAGATTACGATCCTAGCCTGCCACCACTAGAGCTCGATCGTCATCAAATCATTCAAGCCACATTGAATCTTGCGCGCAACGCAGTTCAGGTGATGCAGGGTATGAATCCTGCGGGACAGTTAATTTTCAGAACGCGCGCACTGACCGGTATCAGCATAGGCACACGCCGCCATCGTTTGGTGGCGTCGATTCAATTTGAAGATAACGGGCCGGGTGTGCCCGAGCATTTACAGGAAACTTTGTTTTATCCATTCGTCACTGGACGTGCTGAAGGCACGGGTTTGGGACTTGCGATTGCGCAAGATTTAGTCAGCCGCCATGGCGGGTTGATTGAATTTGAAAGCCGTCCGGGACGTACCGTATTTACATTATTACTTCCATTCAACTCAAGTGATGCAGCTGATGGCCACAAAACCGCTTAATGTTTGGTTAGTCGATGATGATTCTTCCATTCGCTGGGTGCTTGAGCGCGCACTTAAACAAGGCGGCATGGTGCCCACGGCTTTTGAGCAAGCCGATTCGGCATTAAGTGCATTAAGAAAGTCCCGTCCCGATGTGTTGATGACCGATATTCGCATGCCTGGTCGTAGTGGTCTGGAATTGCTGTCCGAAATACGCACCTCACAGCCGGAGTTGCCTGTGATAATCATGACGGCACACTCCGATTTAGATAGTGCGGTGGCGGCATACCAAGGTGGCGCGTTTGAATATCTGCCCAAACCGTTTGATATTGATCAAGCCGTAGATTTGGTTCGTCGTGCGGCAAATCAAAAGACAATTATTGATGAGGCGCCGCCTGAACCAAAGCAGCTTCCAGAAATGTTGGGTCAAGCGCCGGCCATGCAGGAAGTGTTTCGTGCCATTGGTCGATTATCGCGTTCCAGTATGACCGTCTTGATTAATGGTGAATCGGGTACCGGTAAAGAATTGGTTGCGCGCGCTTTGCATCGCCACAGTCCACGCGCCAATAAAGCCTTTATTGCGTTGAACACTTCTGCTTTTACGGCTGATTTGTTGGAGTCAGAATTATTTGGCCATGAAAAAGGCTCGTTCACGGGTGCTGACTCCAAGCGTCCGGGGCGTTTTGAACAAGCAGACGGCGGCACGCTCTTTCTAGATGAAATCGGTGACATGTCACCGCAGCTACAAACTCGATTACTGCGCGTGCTGGCTGAAGGCGAGTTTTATCGTGTCGGTGGACAAGTGCCCGTAAAAGTAGATGTGCGCGTGATTGCCGCAACCCATCAAGATTTATCCGATCGCGTTAAACAAGGCCTGTTCCGCGAGGACTTACTACATCGTCTAAATGTGATTCGCATTGAAGTGCCACCTTTGAGAGCGCGGCGTGACGATATTCCAGAGTTGCTCCATTTTTATTTGAATTCAGCGGCCAGTGAGTTGGGTGTCGAAGCCAAGATTTTGACCAAAGAAGCCGAAGTGGCCTTGGTTGCCTATGACTGGCCGGGAAATGTGCGGCAATTGGTGAATACCTGTCGTCGCCTGACAGTCAGTGCTCCTGGGCGTGAGATCAAGGTGGCTGACATCCCGACGGATCTGGGCGGCACGACTAATACCGCCAGTTTGCAGGAAGATTGGTCGCGGCAACTCACCACTTGGGCAGACAAACGGCTGGCGGAGGGCGGCGCCCCCTTGCTTGAAGATGCGCTGCCTGAGTTTGAGCGCACCCTAATTCGCTGCGCTCTGCGTAAAACCGAGGGCGGTCGTCAAGAAGCTGCGAAATTGTTGGGTTGGGGTCGCAATACCTTGACTCGCAAGCTCAAAGAATTAGATATGGATGACGAATAGCGCTGCTACTTTGGGCGGCCATCATTCTGGTGAGGGTTTGTCAGGCTAGTCAAAGGACTGTGTATTCTGTAGAGGTCTTTACATAGAAGACTGCAAATAGGCGCCAGAACCCGTGATCTTTATCTGGATGGCGGGTCTGCATTGCCCTCCACAACAGTTCCAGTTGATTGATTTTTAGGGAAAAATTTTCAATGACATCTGTCAGTGGCGGATAGAATCTAAGGGATTTCCCTGATAAAGTACGCCATTAACAAATCATTGCTTTGTTCATCAGGGGCTTGCGGTCATACTTCCAGCCCATGAATTCGTCAGGTTTTTAGTTAGAAGTTGCAAATCTAATGTGACATCACCACGTTAGGTTTGGGACAAAATTATTAGAGAGTGGCAATCAAATGAAATTCAAAAGTACAGTTCTAAGCGCCTTACTGCTGGTCAGTGCAGCGCCCGTTACCAATGCTCACCATGGTTGGGGTAATCAATATGACACCACCAAGGAAATGGAATTGACCGGCGTGGTCAAGTCAGTGCAATGGACCAATCCTCACGTCACTTTCAAGCTTGAAGTGGATTCAGGTAAACCGACTGCAAAGTTGTGGACCATTGAAAGTAACTCGGTAGGTAACCTAAGCCGTATGGAAATTACCAAAGACGTCGTTCCAGTCGGCGCTAACGTTAAAGTCTCCGGCTTTGGTCCTGGCCCAGGCGCTAACTTTGGTTTGTTTATGAATCACCTGTTGTTTCTAGATGGCCCAAAGAAAAACAAAGAAGTCGTTTTCCTCCGTGGTGCTGCGCCACGTTGGTCTGATGACACCATCGGTAGTGATGATGGCCTCCATGGCAAGATTGTTGAAAACGATATCAACAAGCGTCCTAAGGATATTTTCTCTGTATGGACGGTTGTTTATAACGATAACAATAGCCATGGTCTGCATACTATACTTGCACCAGGCGCTGCTCCTGCCGCCGCTGCTCCGCCTCCACCTCCTGCTGCTATGGCCGCTGGTGCTCCTGCAGGTGGCGGTATGGCCGCAGCTCCAGCAGCTGATGGCAAAATTATTGTCTGCTCACCAAAGAGCTTGACTCAGATCATGGGTACCCCATACCCAGTACAAGTTATTGATCAAGTGGCTAAGAGCAAGAAGATCATTTTCAAAGCTGAAGAAAATGACTCGGTGCGTGAAATTAACATCACTGGCGCTGCTCATAAGGTCCCTGCCGGTCTAGCGCCAAGCCTGATGGGTTATTCCACTGGCGTGCTTGATCCAAGCAAGAAGAAGCTGACCGTGACAACTTCAAACGTGCAAGGTTCACCTGATACGGTTTACACCGAAACCTTTGCGATTTCTGATGATCCTAAGGTGACTGCTGAATATCGTAATCGCTTGAACTACACCATCAAGTCAAGCACCAGTGCTACCACTCAAGGTCGCTTCTGGCAGTATCAGCCAGGTGCTTCAGTGATGCCTTACGGTTGCGAAAACACGAAGTAATAGCGCTATCGTTGAAATAAATAGGCAACAACTTTGAGTTGCTGCCTAGCCTAGAAAATGAATCGCCAGTTCCTCGGAGCTGGCGATTTTTTTTGCCCAAATTTTTTATTAAACGCCTTGTGACTTACAAAATTGTGGCCAAGTCGCGTTATGCGAACACCCATTCGTACAACCACTAGATTTGATGTGTAAAATGGCCGTTACTTTCTTCTTCAAATAATAAGTGGATGAATACTCTGGCTGCAGCCCAACCTGCCTCATGGCGTGACTATTACGAACTCGGTAAACCGCGCGTCGTCATGCTGATCGTGTTCACGGCGTTTGTGGGCATGTTGCTTTCTGTACCGAGTTGGCCACCGATGGAGGCTCTGATTTTTGGCAATCTCGGTATTGCACTGGCTGCGTCATCGGCGGCGGCAATTAACCATGTACTAGATCGGCGCTTTGATATTCACATGCAGCGCACACAAGGCAGGCCCATCCCGCTAGGTCATGTCACAGAGCGGCAGGCCATTATCTATGCCTGCAGTCTGGGCGTGTTGTCGATGGTGATGTTGGTGTGCCGTGTCAATCTGTTGACGGCGGTGCTGACTTTTATATCGCTCATTGGTTATGCCATTGTCTATACGGTTTGGTTGAAACATGCCACGCCGCAGAATATCGTGATCGGTGGCGCTGCAGGTGCGGCACCACCTGTATTGGGATGGGTTGCTGCTACTGGTCAAATCGATCACAACGCATTACTACTTTTTTTGATCATTTTTATTTGGACGCCTCCCCATTTTTGGGCGCTGGCGATTGCTCGCCGCGATGATTACGCCAAGGTAGGTATTCCTATGTTGCCGGTAATCTATGGCGTCGAATTCACCAGCCTGCATATTTTGCTCTACACCATTCTGCTGCTTATCGTGACCTTGTTGCCCTATTTAACGGGCCTCTCGGGTCTAATCTATTTGGTTTCTGCCTTGATATTGGGTGGGATTTTTATTGGTTATGCCATTAGGTTGAAACTAAAACCAACGCAGGGCTTGCCTATGCGAACCTTTGGTTACTCTATTACCTATCTGTCGTTACTGTTTACCATGCTACTGGTAGACCACTACTTGCGTTTAACTTTCTGATGTCATCAAAGCAGTCCTCCACGCTGGTGTTGTGGTTGCTTGCAGGTGTGATCGCCTTAATTGGCTACGGATCACTGTATCCATTTAATTTCAGATTTGATGGTACTTACCCAACATTAAGCGCGGCATTCTCCCAGCTTGGGTGGGCGCGTGCAGGTCGAGCAGATCGTGTGCGCAATGTGCTGCTATATCTGCCTCTAGGCTTTTGTCTAATTCTTTTGCTCAGAAGCAAACTCGGAATTTTGTGGGCCACCGTCCTTGCCACGTTTATAGGCTGTGTGTTGTCGTTGACTATAGAGTTATTGCAGGTCTACCTCAGTATCCGCGTGCCGAGTTTGATGGATGTGGTATTGAATGCAGCGGGGACATGCGTAGGTGCGATGGGTGGTGTGGTCTGGCGTGGGCTGAGTAGTTTGGTTTACATCTCGCCTAACTCGCGACAACGACCGGGTGATCGCAGCGCCTTAGTGTTGATCTGTATCTGGATCATGTGGCGCTTGGCCGACTTTGATTTAAGCGTCAGTCTCTCGCGCTTAAAGCTGGCGCTGTGGCCACTGATGGAAGGCAGTTATTCATTGCCTTTGACTGCGCAGTTTTTATTATTGTGGTTGGTCGTAGCGCAGGCGGTGCTAAGTTTTGCCCATCGCCAGCGCGGTAATGAGGCGCTACTGATTGTGATTGCTATAGTGCTGGTAGGGCGCTTGCTGTTTGTGATGTCGCCATTTAATTTTTCAGAATTGATCGCATTAGTGTTGTTGTTACCCGCCTTAGTGCTTATGCATAAGCTAGCCAGTGGTATCCAAGCCGTCGTCTTGTTTGTACTACTGGCAACCTGGTTTGTTTATCAGCAGTTAGCGCCATTTCATCTAAATAGAACGGCACATCAGTTTGACTATACCTCAACCATGCATTGGCTTACGGAAGGTATGCCTATCGATCTTGAATATTTATTTGGCAAGTTATTTGTCTTTGCCGCGTTAATCTGGACGTTAAAACAAGTAGGCCTAAGCACGCGTATAGCGATGATCGCGGTAGTATTAGCTGTGCTTTGCATAGAGATCATACAACTCTGGCAAGTCGGTCAGGTCAGTTCGTTGACAAGTCCAGCGCTAGCATTGTGCACCGGAGTGATCATGCGCCTGGCTTGTAATGAGCGAAAAAATAAAACGCGTACATTGCGATAAGCAAACGTAAAACAGATGTATTGAACAGAGCATGGATATTTCTCATCTAATTGATGGTTTGAATGATGCACAGCGGCAGGCAGTGACGGCTCCGCTCGCGCCAATGCTGGTGTTGGCGGGCGCAGGTAGCGGTAAGACGCGCGTGTTGACTCACCGTGTGGCGTGGTTGGTTGAAGTAGAAGGCGCTTCGCCACAAAGCATTATGGCCGTGACATTTACTAATAAAGCCGCTGCTGAAATGCGCTCGCGTATTGAAAGAATGTTGAGTTTACCGACGGCACCGCTATGGATTGGCACTTTTCATGGCATTGCTCACCGATTACTGCGCTTGCACTGGCGTGAAGCGAATTTGCCTCAAACCTTTCAGATCATGGATGCAGATGATCAGCAGCGTGCGGTTAAGAAAATTCTTAAAGCCCAAAATTTAGATGAAGCCCGTTGGGTACCTAAAGAAGTGGTTTGGTTTATTAATGCACAAAAAGATGCCGGACTGAGGCCTCAAAATATCAAAGACGACGGCGACTATAACCGGCGACAGCTGATTCGTTTATATGAAGACTATCAGTTGGCGTGCGAGCGTGGCGGGATGGTCGACTTTGCCGAATTATTATTACGCGTATACGAGTTGATGCGTGATCACCCAACGGTATTGGAGCATTACCGAAAAAGATTTAAGCATTTGCTGGTAGATGAATTTCAAGACACTAATGCGATTCAGTATCAGTGGCTGAGACTCATGGCGGGACCTCAAGGAACCCCTATTGTGGTGGGCGATGATGATCAGTCCATTTATGGATGGCGCGGCGCTAAGGTGGAAAACATTATGCAGTTCAAGCGTGATTATCCACAGCTGCAGGTCTTTCGGCTCGAACAAAACTATCGATCGACGGGAAATATTCTTAAAGCTGCCAATAAGCTAATTGAAAATAACAGTGGGCGCTTGGGTAAGAATCTTTGGACCAGCGATGGCGATGGTGAAGCGATCAAGTTGTACTCAGCATATAACGAGCGTGATGAAGCTGATTTTGTGGTCAATCGCATTCGCGACTGGGTGAGCAAGGGAGGTAAGCGCAGCGAATGCGCCATTCTTTACCGAGCCAATGCTATCTCGCGCGTGTTTGAAGAAGCGATGATGTCAGCGCGAATGTCATATCGTGTGTATGGCGGTTTGCGCTTTTTTGAACGCGCTGAAATTAAAGATGCGCTGGCTTATTTGCGCTTGGTTCATAACCGAAATGATGATGCCTCTTTTGAGCGTGTAGTGAACTTACCCACGCGTGGAATTGGTTTACGCACATTAGATGTGGTGCGTGAGTATGCGCGCGCTAACGCTTGTACGATGTGGGCCGCTGCCGCGGCTAATTTACAAACCTTGGGGCCAAAGGCAGGAATGGCTTTGCATGGCTTTATGCTGCTCATTGAGCGAATGGATCAAGCGATAAAAGATTTGCCATTACATGAACAGGTTGATCATGTCATCGCCCATAGCGGTTTGATTGCTATGCACCAGAAAGAAAGAAGCAGCGCTCGTTCGAGTGGTGAAGCGCGCATTGAAAACTTAGAAGAATTAGTCAGTGCGGCCCGCGGCTTTGATGCTGAATCAAACAACGACGAGGCCAACAGTGAAATGACACCGTTGGCTGCGTTTTTATCGCATGCCGTGCTTGAGTCTGGCGAAGGTCAGGCCGAAGTCGGTGAAGATTGTGTGCAAATGATGACCTTACACACAGCTAAAGGCTTAGAGTTTCCTGTTGTATTTTTGTGCGGCTTAGAAGATGGGTTGTTTCCGCATCAACGTTCGAGCAGCGATCCTGCCGGCATGGAAGAAGAGCGCCGCCTATGTTATGTCGGCATCACACGCGCCATGCGACAGCTTTATATCAGTTACGCTGAAACTCGACGATTGCATGGTGTAGATAGTCATAGTTCGCCTTCAAGGTTTATTCGAGAATTACCCGCGACCTTACTCGAAGAAATACGGCCTCGAATTCATGTTTCTCGTCCGGTCTACACGCCGTCTACTTATGCCACAACGCGTAATTCAGGTGTGCGTGAAGAGTCAGTGAATGGCATTCGCATGGGGCAACGTGTGCGGCATACCAAGTTTGGTGAAGGCATGGTGCTGGAGCTCGAAGGTCAGGGCACACATGCCAGAGTGCAAGTTAGATTTGAAAGCCAGGGTACTAAGTGGTTGATGCTCTCTTATGCCAATCTTGAGCCAATCTAGTTGTTAGAGCAATTAACAGGCGGGATTTAGTTCCGCCTGTTGGTTATTTTTCTTGTTCTTTGTTTAAGGCGTATTGCTAACTCGCGGTAAGTGCAAGGTCATGACCGCAAGCTTGCCGTCGATAGTGCTAAACCAATGGGCGGTGTTTTCAGGAACGATAAACATATCGCCTTTTATGACCGCGCGTGAGTTGCCTCCTTCAATACCTGTACCCGTCAAGTT
>CANGFV010000006.1 GCA_947453225.1 Pseudomonadota bacterium | reverse complement strand
TATGCTGTGGATCGCGCGCTGTCGATCCTAAAACAGCAGGGCATTACACGGGCATTCATCTCTGCCGGTGGTGATAGTTATGTGCTGGGGGATCGACAGGGGCGGCCGTGGATGGTGGGCATTCGTGATCCCGATGACGCTAGTAAAGTTATTGCCAAGTTACCGTTATCTAATGTCGCGTTTTCCACTTCGGGTGATTATGAACGTTATTTCGATGACGACGGCACGCGTATCCATCACATCATCAATCCTGCCAGTGGCCGTTCGGCTAGTAAGGTGCGCAGCGCTACCATTATTGCTGACTCTGCGACCCGAACCGACGGGCTATCTAAAACCGCATTTGTGCTCGGTGCCGAGGCGGCGCTTAAAATTTACAGCCAATTGCCGGGGGTTGAAGCCATTCTGGTGACACCGGAAGGTAAGGTGCTGTACTCTCAAGGTCTTGCAGCGCACATTCAGTCAGTACGTCAGTGACGGTGTGCGAATAACAACAGCATGGTCTTTTAGCATAACGCCAGACCATTAGAACTTTAGGGTCACAACACATGAAAAAACTGCTCTGGTCACTAATCGCAGTAGTGGGCGCCTTCTCACTGGCCGGCGTGGCATTACAGCGGGGCGAATCAATCAATGCCCTATGGATTATTGTCGCTGCAGTGTGTATCTACTCACTCAGTTATCGGTTTTACAGCGCATGGATTGCTGCCAAGGTGTTAACTATCGATGAAACCCGCGCCACACCTGCGGTACGCCTCGACAATGGACGCGATTTTGTTCCCACCAATAAATGGATTGTGTTCGGTCATCACTTTGCAGCCATTGCCGGCCCCGGCCCGCTGATTGGCCCGACGCTGGCAGTGCAGTTTGGTTACTTGCCCGGCGTGTTGTGGATTTTAGTCGGTGCGGTAGTTACCGGTTGTGTGCAGGACATGACGGTATTGTTGTTGTCTATGCGTCGCGATGGTCGTAGTCTGGGACAAATGGCCAAAGATGAGCTCGGTCCTGTGGGGGGCTATGCCGCCATGATTGGCACTTTGATGATCATGATTATTTTGATTGCCGTACTCGGCTTGGTGGTAGTCAATGCCATGAAGCACAGTCCTTGGGCGACCTTTACTGTGTTTGCCACCATTCCAATTGCGGTGTTGATTGGTCTGTATTTGCGCAACATTCGTCCGGGTAGAGTGTTAGAAGGTTCGCTGCTGGGATTGGTCTTACTCATTGCTGCGGTGGTGGGTGGCGGTGCATTACAGAATCATCCTGCTTTATATGCAGCCTTTGATTTTGAAGGTCTGCAATTGGCGTGGTTTGTCATTGGCTATGGTTTGATCGCTGCTATTTTGCCCGTATGGCTATTGCTTGCGCCGCGCGACTATTTATCCACCTTCCTAAAACTAGGCACTATTGGTTTATTGCTGGCTGCGGTGGTGATGGTCAATCCCATCATTAAGATGCCCGCCTTAACCAGCTTCATTGACGGCACCGGCCCTGTGTTCGCCGGTAAATTATTTCCGTTCTTATTTATCACCATCGCTTGCGGTGTCATTTCCGGCTTCCACTCCTTGGTGGCCAGTGGTACCACACCAAAGCTTGTCACCAATGAAAAAGATGTACGCATGATTGGGTATGGCTGTATGGCGCTGGAATCACTCGTGGCAGTCACTGCACTGATCGCCGCCGCATTACTTGATCCAGGCGTGTACTTTGCAATCAATAGCCCCGCGGGGGTGGTGGGCAGTTTGCCTGCTGATGCAGTCGCCAAAATTACCAGCTGGGGGTTTCCTGTCACGGTTGATCAAATGAATGCATTAGCCAGTGAGATGGGTGAATCCACTTTGTTTGCGCGTACTGGTGGCGCGCCTTCGCTCGCAGTGGGCATGGCCAGCATTCTGTCTGCGGCATTCGGTAAAGGCTTGCTCGCCTTGTGGTATCACTTCGCTATCATGTTCGAAGCGGTGTTCATTCTCACCACGCTCGATGCCGGTACGCGCGTCGGTCGCTTCATGCTGCAAGATTTACTTGGACATGTGTGGAAGCCGATGGGTAAAACTTCATGGTATCCCTCTATTTTGATCAGCAGCTCGCTCATTGTGCTCGGCTGGGGTTACTTCTTATACATCGGTGTGATTGACCCCAATGGCGGCGTAAATATTCTGTGGCCGTTATTTGGTATCGCCAATCAAATGTTGGCGGCGATTGCTTTGTGCGTATGTACGGGGGTCATCGTTAAACGTAGTCAGCTTAAATATATTTGGGTGACGGGCGTACCGTTGCTGTGGTTGGCTGCGGTGACCACCACCGCTGCATGGCAAAAGATTTTTTCTGATGAAACGCGCATTGGATTTTTGGCGGCAGCCGATGCTATGGCCAATAAGCTGGCGGCAGGTACCTTGCCGGCGGCACAAATTCCTGTGGCGCCTAATCTGATTTTCAATCAGCGTTTAGATGCGGTGCTGGCCGGTTTCTTTGCGGTGTTGTTATGGATCATTATTCTGGACACGCTACGTGTCTGCTATCGCGTGGTGAATGGCAAGCCCGTGTTGCCCTTATCCGAAACGCCTTATGTGGCGGTGCAAGCGAAGTAATGCCGATGCGTGCTTGGTGGCAACAGGTGCGTTCATGGTTGCGCGAATTGACCGGTGATGATGCCTATGAGCGCTATGTACAACATCACCAGCAACATCATCCTGATCAAGTGCTGCTGAATCGACAGCAGTTCTATTTGGCCGAACAGCAGCGCAAGTGGAGTGGGGTGAAACGTTGTTGTTAGTTTGATGCCAGAAAGCTGATTGCTGCACTGGTAAGATTTTTAGGAAAGAATCGGAGTATCCAATGAAGCTGATCGCGCTGTTGTTCTTGTCTGTGCTGATGGGTGGCGTGGTATTTGCTGATCAAACTGCTAGCATCGCAGAAGACCGTCAGGTAGAGGCTCTGCAAAAGTTTTGCGATGAAGGTGACGCTAAGATGTGTTTCATTCTGGGGGTTAACTATAAGTACGGTGATTTTCCTTTTAAGCAGGACTACTTTAAGGCCGCAGAGTTATACAGAAGGGCTTGTGATGGTGGAGAGGCTGGTGGTTGTTGGGGATTGGCTTGGTTTTATCAATATGGAAAGGGTGTCCGTCAAAGCAAAACAGAAGCACTTAAGTTCTACGGTAAAGCGTGTGACTTAAAAGACCAAGATGGCTGTGACGCTTACGCCAAGCTAAATACTAGTAAATAATTCTTTTAACACCTTCTATTCCATAATTTCGATTTTCGGTCGGTATATTCCCTCATAGGTAGTGTAACTGGATGAAATTTAGTCCATCATTAGTGTTGGGCTAGAGTTTTTATTGCTTTTACATGATCGAATCGAGTCACCACAGCCATGATGCAGCGCTCGCTGCTGTGCCACCGACACCCCCGTCGGCGGTGGCTGCTGTGACTGTAGAAACCCATCTATTGTTCATCCCAGACGTGCAGCGCCCGCATTGGCTGTTGTGGGGGCAGGATGCAGTACATAGCCCGTTGGCATCGCTGGGGGTGCTCACCTCGCAGGTGATTCCTGATCAAACTCTAAAATTGCGCCGCGTGCGGGGCTATCGACTGCCGCTGCTAGAAGGGGTGGCGCAGTTAGTCGCACTAAAACAAAACGAGTTAACGACATTGCCAGCATCTATTGCAGTGTGGAGCGTGGCATCTAAGTTTGCCTTGGAGTTGGTGGCGCGCGAGCAATTTGTACCGCGCGTACTGAAACAGTCCGGTGTGCAAGTGGCGCGTTGGAGTGTGGTACTCAATCAAGCGCATGACCTGCAACGCTTTGAGCAGTTGGTCAGCGCGTTTCCAGTGGCGGCGCATGCTTTCCCTTATCAAACTGAAGCGCATGATGTATCAGATCATCGCTCAAGCCAGGTGTGGAGTGCTGCTGGGTTACTGCGTCAATGTTTAGATGCGGTGGCAGATCAATTGGTGCGCGCTGCTCAGACGATACAAGTTCAGAAAAAAACTAAACGCCCGTCGCGTGTTGCTGCGGTGGATTCTACCGAGGTGTGGCCAAAGCGTTGGCATCATGCTTTGGCGGGTCATGATCCAGAGTTTGTTCCAGGTGGAGTGACTGAGCGACGGGTGTTAGCGGGGTTGCGTGATTGGGTGCAGCCGGTGTTGATGCCTGTGCGATCGTTAAGTTTGTACTTGGAGTTGTCGATGCCTAGTGCACCTGACTCTAACGAGTTCATCTTGGCGTTTGGGTTGCAATCAAAGCAGCAGCCGGAAGTACAGGTCAGCGCGCTGACCTTGTTTAATCAAAGCGAAGTGGCTGCGCAGTTAATTAACGGCGAAGTGCAAGTGGCGCAGGAGCAGCTGCTACAGATGTTGGCAGTGGCTTCTCGAAGTTTCATTCCCTTAGAGCTTGAACTACGTAAATCTAAGCCTGAATCCATGTTGCTCAAGCCGCGCATGGTGTACGACTTTTTATTGCAGGTGTATGCGCTAGAGCAGTTGGGCGTGATTGTTCGGCTACCTGAAGTGTTACAGACTGAGCAAAGACAGCGACTACAGTTATGTATGCGCATTGGTGAAGGTTCGCATGGTGCCAATCGGCAATCGCATCTTAAGTATCGATGGCAGGCGGTGTTAACAGGTCAGAGCTTAAGTGTGGCTGACATTGATGAACTGCTAGAGTTGCGCACACCGTTGGCGCGGTTCAATGACCAGTGGGTAGTGCTAAATCAACGCGAGTTGTTACATGCGGCAAAGTTATTGGCGCAAAATGAAAAACCTGAAATATGCACCATTAGTTTTTCTTTGGCATTGTCGCTGGCTCTAACCGAAGTTATTACACAACCAGATTCGGGCCTGCGCATTCAAGTGATTGCAGAAGGCGAGCTGAGTGAGTTAGTGGCGCAAATGCGCTCGCGCGATATTCTCAGTCAATTACCATCACCGCCTGAGCTACGCGCTGAACTACGGCCTTATCAGTTACGGGGCATGAGCTGGTTGGTGCAGTTGACCCAGTTTGGATTAGGGGCGTGTCTGGCAGATGACATGGGTTTGGGTAAGACCGTGCAGTGGCTTGCCTACTTGCTACATCGCCGTGCGCTACATCCGCACGACTCGCGACCCGTGTTGTTGGTGTGTCCCACTTCAGTGATTGGCAACTGGGAGCGTGAGGCGACAAGGTTTGCTCCTACGCTGCCTTTGGTTCGTCACTATGGTGCAGATCGTCATCAGAATGCAGAAGACTTTTTGACGCAGGTCACTGGTAAGTTGGTGGTCACCAGTTATGGACTATTGCGTCGTGATTTGCCTTGGCTAAAAGATATAGAGTTTGCGGTTGTGGCGTTAGACGAGGCGCAGTTCATCAAGAACTCGGCTTCAGCAACCGCGCGCGCGGCGCGTAGTTTGCAAGCAAGTGAGCGTATTGCTTTGACCGGCACGCCGGTGGAAAACCATTTGGCTGAGTTGTGGTCAATTATGGAATTTCTCAATCCAGGTCTGTTGGGTAAGCGCGAAGCATTTCGACGTGAGTTTGCCATTCCCATCGAGCGGTATGGTCGTGAAGATGTTGCGTTGCGCTTGCGGCGTATGGTCGCGCCATTCATCTTGCGCCGCGTCAAGACCGATCCGAATGTCATTAGTGACCTGCCAGATAAGCAAGAAAGCAAGGTGTTCTGTTCATTAACACGTGAGCAGGCCTCGCTCTATCAAAGCGTGGTGAATCAATCATTACTAGATATTGAAGATAGCGAAGGCTTTGCGCGGCGCGGTCGTGTGCTGGCACTGCTGACGGCGCTCAAACAAATTTGTAATCACCCTGCGCAATATCTGAAAGAAGAAGGTCCGCTTGCGGGACGTTCTGGAAAATTAGATCGATTACTAGAAATGTTGGAGCAAGTTATTGCTGTGGGCGATCGAGCATTAATTTTTACGCAATATCGTGAGATGGGTGAGCGATTGGTGCGAGTGCTCTCTCGTCTGCAAGGTGCGACTGTACCGTTTTTGCATGGCGGTACCAGTCGTGCAGTGCGTGAAGAAATGGTACGCCGTTTTCAAGAAGATCCACGCGCGCCTAAGCTGTTGGTAATTTCGTTAAAGGCTGGCGGCACCGGCTTAAATCTTACGGCGGCCACTGCGGTATTTCATTTCGATCGTTGGTGGAATCCGGCTGTTGAAGATCAGGCCACGGATCGTGCGTATCGTATTGGGCAGCAACGCAATGTGCAGGTGTACAAGATGATGTGTGCCGGCACCATTGAAGAAAAGATTGATGCAATGCTGGAGACTAAGCGCGATCTTGCGGCGCGCATTGTCAGCCAAGGTGAGGCATGGATTACCGAGCTTGATAATCAGCAGTTACGTGAACTGTTCGCGCTGGCGCCTAATGCCGTGGTGGGTGATACCTCGGATGTGGATGAACTGGCGGAGTTGAATGATCAACCGCAAGATCGTTTGGGGTGAGCCAAGGTATGAATAAAAAAAATAAAATCGCTAAGCCCGTTGCTAGAACAATGCATACTTGGTGGGGGCAGCGTTGGATTGAAGCGCTTGAGCATGGTTCTCGTGATGTGGTTGTGCGTTTGGGCAAAGGCCGTGCTTATGCTCGTGATGGTCGCGTGCATGAATTAAAAATCACCTCGGGAAAGGTGATTGCATTGGTTGATGATGATGACTTGGAAACTTACAAAGTATGTTTACAGCTCGAGGTGTTCACGCGGCAGCGCTGGCAACGTATTCTGCGAGCAATGAGTCAGCAGGCATTGTTTACAGGGCAGCTATTGAATGGCGAGATGCCTAGAGACATTGAATCAGTATTTCATCCCAGTGGCGCTAATCTTTTTCCTACTAGCCTGCATGACATGGATGTAGATTGCAGTTGTGAGGATTGGTCGAGTCCTTGCAAGCATGTGGCGGCGACGCATTATGTGTTGGCCGAAGCTTTAGATCACGATCCATTCTTGTTATTCGAATTAAGAGGCTTAAGTCGTGAGCAGGTGCTCTCAGGCGTGAGTCGCTTACGTACAGGCGAGACGTCATTGCCTGCGCGTAATACTCAAGATCAACCGACTATACAGGATGCAATCGCATTAGACGATTTATCCAGCGAAGATTTTGAACGGGTGTCGGTTGGTCTTAATGCGATCAGCTTTGATTTTGATGTTCCAACAGGTTCTGGCTCGCTACTGCATAGTTTAGGTAAGCCTTCGGCCTGGAATGTTTCAGAGTCACCGCAGGAGCTATTAGGTGCCTTGGTGGTACAGGCTAAAGAGTTGGCTATTGCACTGGCAATCGATGTTCATCCAGACGCGCGTCTTAATCTGGCGCATGTTCGTGATAAGGTGATCAAAGGAAAAGTAAGTCCTTCTGTTGATGAAACTGCGCAGGATGTATCGCTGCACGTTGAGAGTGATGTAGGTGAGTAAGCAGATTAATAAACCCATCCCGAATTGTTATTGGGTGCGGCCTGAGCAGTTGCTTGCGGGTGAGTATCCGCTGACCTTGAAAGACAAACAGTCAGAAGCTCGCATTCAGGGTTTCTTGCAGGCCGGAATTACTCAATTTATTGATTTAACGAACGAAGGCGAGATGCCCGATTATCAGTCGCGCTTGCCGCAGTTGTTCTCAGAGCGTGCTATCTGCTATCAGCGCTTTGCGCTGGTCGATCATGGTGTGCCGGAATCTATGCAGCAGATGGCGGTGATTCTGGATGCAATTGATGAGGCGATTGCTGCAAAGTCCCGTGTGTATGTGCATTGCCGAGCGGGTATTGGCCGTACAGGCATGGTGGTAGGGTGTCATTTGATTCGCCAGGGCTATCAAAGTTATGAAGCGCTAGAGGCCTTAAACATGCTGTGGTTGGAATCAGAGCGAAGTAAAACATTTATGCATGTGCCTGAAACCGATGCTCAAGAATTATTTATCCTTGAATATAAAGATCTTAAGTAGATTTGTGTTTGTATTAAGGTTATAAATTTAGAAAGCCTAGATAACAAAATGAAATCTCATCGCATACTCGTGTTGATGCACGAAACGCTGGTGCCACCAGAGAGTCTTGCTGGGTTTACGCCGCGGCAGATTGAAGAATTTAGGACTGAATATGATGTGGTGCGGCGGCTCCAGTCATTGGGGCATCAAGTGCGATGTATTGGCCTTGGCGATAACTTGGCCGAATTGACTGAGACGATTAAATCTTGGCGTCCTCATGTTGCGTTTAATTTAGCTGAAGAGTTTCAAGGCTTGGTCAGTTATGACCAGCATGTGGTGTCTTTTCTTGAATTGATGAAGCTACCCTATACCGGATGCAACCCGAAAGGTTTGGTGCTGTCTCGTGATAAGTCGTTGTCTAAACAACTGCTGACATTCAATGGTGTTCAAACGCCACGTTTTGCTGTCTTTGCTAAAGGGCGGCGAGTGACACTGCCAGTCAACTTAAAATTTCCATTATTTGTGAAGTCGGTTTCTGATGATGCTTCTTTTGGTATTGCACAAGCATCAATTGTGCATGACCTAGAACAACTCACGCGACGTATTGAGTTTATTCATGCGCAAACTGGTTCAGATGCCTTGGTCGAAGAATTTATTATGGGTCGTGAGTTATATGTCGGCGTGATTGGCAATCAGCGACTACATGCTTATCCGATCTGGGAAATGGATTTTGGTGCATTAGCCAGTAACGGTGCTGCAATTGCTACAAGAAAGGTGAAATGGGATGTGCCGTATCGAAAAAAACACGGCATTGACTCGAGTGTAGCGCATGATTTGTCGCCTAAGCTTAAAAAGCAAATTGTTGACATGGCGCTTCGCGGTTATCGTGCGTTGTCATTGACAGGATATGCACGTATGGACTTTCGATTATCTGATAAAGGCCAGTTGTATTTATTAGAGGCCAATGCCAATCCGTGCTTAGCTGCAGATGAGGACTTTGCTCAATCCGCTGCGCTTGCGGGTGATGACTACGGCTGCCTATTAGAGCGCATCATTAGTTTGGGCAAGAGTTATCGCACGCAGAGTCTAGTGGGCTAATTAATTGTGGTTTTGATCTTGCTGCGGAAAATGCCAAAGACACTGGTATATCCATGTAAGTAAGTGCTGCCATGCACGGCGCCAATTTCACCATTGCAGAAAAAACCAGCTGTCGGCAGTTCGCCTATCAGGCGCTTGAACGCATTGCTGTCGTGATTAGCCTCACCGTAAAACTCTGCGCCGCGCCCAACGCAGGAGAATAATAGTACGCCACTATCATGCAGCGAGGCATGCTGGTTGTGATAAGTGTTGAGCTGTTGTTCCAGATCTTGTGTCGCGGTGCGTGCATCGCGTACGTGCAGTTGCACAACGCTCTGTGCAGGAATTGGAGTATTCACCAATAGTGCGCCAGTGTCTGGATCTAGCCCGAGAATGGTTCGAATGAGGTAATCACCTTGTGCATAGTGTAATTGTTGTGGCCGCATGGCGATGCCTAAGAACAGCGCCTCGGTGAATAGTTTACGATCAGCGCGATCAATCTTTTCATAGAGAGAGGTCAAAATTTCGCGGGGTATTTTGCCATCGAGTTGCAGGATCAAATTGTCGTGCGTGACATTTGCAAACATCGGTTCACCAATCGGACGACAGCCTTGTGCGACAATAGTGTCGATTTCAATGTCGCCACTGAGCGATAGACACACTGCCCCTGAGTGATAGACCTGCTCATTTAATAACAGGCTAGGCATGCCCGGTTCTTCTAAGCCGCTGGCCAGACCACCAAGTTTTACTGTCTCTGGATACTGACGGTCTAAGGCCTTGAGTAATGCGTCGGTGTTAAAGGTGAACGGATCAGTCAGCAGCAGCTGGCCCGCAGGTTGTTGAGCGGTGAGATGTAGTGCCTCATCCCATTGCGTGCGTTCAGCGTAAAGCGGTGGAATTTCATTCTGTTCCAAGTGCACGGCCTGCAGTTCCACTGCTGGCAATAGGGCACCAATCATGGCAATCGCGGGGCTGTCGCCTGATTCATGTCCTGCACCAATGACACTGACGCCAAGACTTCCGACGATTTGGGTGTGTTCAAATTCACGTCGCAGCAGGCCGGGTAGGGCGCCAAAATGATTGCGGTGATGGCTGCTGACAAAGACGATTAACAAGTCAGGCTCTCGACCACCTAAAGCGTCTAGCAGTTGGTCAGCCGCCTGCGCTACTGACTGTGTCAGTGACTGTTCAGTGATGCTGACCGAAGCCCATGGCATGATGATTCCTACGAAAATAATATAAAGTGACGTTAGATATTAGCGCCTTGTCTGGCTTGCAGGTACGCTAGTGCTTTCTGATTGATGTTGGAAGACCATTTTAATGAGTAATAACACTTTCGATCCTGATCATTATGAGTTGGCCACGCTGGCAATTCGCGCGGGGCATCAGCGCACCCATGAGGGCGAGCACGCTGAACCTATTTTTCCAACGTCAAGCTTTGTGTTCAAAAACGCGGCTGAAGCGGCCTCTCGTTTTGCCGAGGGTGCGACAGGCAATATTTATTCGCGCTTTACCAATCCTACGGTGCGCTGCTTTGAGGGGCGCTTGGCTGCATTAGAGGGTGGTGAGGTCTGTGTGGCCACGGCATCGGGAATGAGTGCGGTGCTAAGTTTGTTTATGGCGCTGCTAAAGTCTGGCGATCATGTGGTGTGTTCTGACAGTGTGTTTGGTTCTATCACCACGCTGTGTAATCGCTACCTGACTAAGTTCGGTGTAGAAGTCAGTTACGTACCGCCGCAGCAGCCAGAGTCGTGGCGTAAAGCGATTAAGCACAACACAAAATTATTCTTTTTAGAAACACCCTCGAATCCATTGTCAGTGATTGCAGATATTCGCGGCATTGCTGAAGTGGCACATGCGCAGGGGATTGTGCTGGCCGTAGATAATTGTTTTTGTACGCCAGCGCTACAAAAACCATTGCAGCTAGGCGCCGATGTGGTGATTCATTCGGCAACTAAATACTTAGATGGTCAAGGTCGCATGGTTGGGGGTGCGGTCGTGGGTAGTAAGGCGTTTGTCGGTACCGATGTCTTTGGTTTTTTGCGCACCGCAGGGCCGAGCATGAGTCCATTTAATGCGTGGGTGTTTCTTAAAGGGTTGGAAACTTTGGAGTTGCGCATGCGTGCGCATTCAGCAGCCGCCCTTGAGTTGGCGCAATGGTTAGAGCAACAACCACAGGTGGCTCGAGTTCATTATGCTGGACTGAAGTCACATCCTCAGCATGAGCTGGCTGCCCGTCAGCAATCTGCCTTTGGCGGTATTATTGCTTTTGAGGTGAAGGGCGATCGTGCTGCGGCTTGGCGTTTTATTGATGCTACTCAGCTGTTGTCTATTACCGCTAATTTGGGCGATGTAAAAACAACCATTACCCATCCGGCAACCACCACCCATGCACGCATTAGTCCTGCTGAACGTCAGCAAGCAGGGATTAACGACGGGCTGCTACGAATCTCTGTCGGATTAGAAGCGTTGGGTGATTTGAAGGCTGATTTAGCGCGAGGATTGGTTGCCGTTTAAGCGCTTATTGGGGCAGCCAAAATCGTTTCTGGTGCTGCCCTGATTGCCATTGAAAAAACAATAGCGTACTCTGGGTAGCAGTTCGTGTCGCCTTTGCCTGTTTTTTTCTCTGGCTTGGCCAGCCGGGTGTAGCCCAAATAGCCAACTTCTGAAAAATCTGACTAGACCGCGAACCAAGGCCTGGGACCTGTATCGCCCCCACCGACACCCTGCATAGGATGCCAGTGTGGACGAGGGCGGAGCCCGATGATGAACCAGGCCTCGCAGTGAACCAAGATGACGACAAGAATGATGCGTTTCAGGGGATGCTCGAGGCTTTTCAGAGAGAAGTTATTGATATGACGAAGATCTATGTAGGCAATCTGCCGTTTTCAGCGAATGAAGGCGAAGTGCGCCAAATGTTTGAAGAATTTGGTACCGTGAATTCGGTTGCCATGATTAATGACCGTGAAACCGGTCGTCCACGTGGCTTCGGCTTCGTTGAAATGCCGGACGCAGATGCTGCTAAAGCAATTGCTGCGTTGAATGGTAAGGAAATGGGCGGTCGTGCACTGCGCATTAACGAAGCTCAGGAACGTGAACGCGGCGGTGGTGGTGGCGGTGGTCGTCGCTTCGGCGGCGGTGATCGCGGCGACCGCGGTGGTTACGGCGGCGGTGGCGGCGGCCGCTGGTAATTAATCGGTTATAGATTTTCCGATATGTACAACCCCTGCAGTGTTTTCACTGCGGGGGTTTTGCTTTTAGAAGGTTTTATTCAGTGGGCGACCTGCGTGGGCTGACTGATCTTGCAGCCATTGCCAAGCTTTGAACAGTCCGACCAAAGTTTTGCCGTCTTTTATCTCGCCTCGGTGAATCATGGCCAGTGCTTCTTGAGCTGGCAACCAACTGATCTGAAACACCTCGTGTTCTTCGGGATTGGTGTCGCAAGGCTCAAGATCAGTAGCCAAATATAAATGAATGACTTCAGTAAAGACGCCAGGCGAGCTGATGTATTCGCCAAGATAATTCCAAGTTGCGGCATAACAGCCACTTTCTTCTGCAAGTTCTCTTTGCGCAGTCTGTAGCGGGGGTTCGCGGTGATCGATCTTGCCTGCGGGCAGTTCCCACAGCCAACCGCCAGCCGCATGACGATATTGATACAGCAGGCAGATGCGTTGTTGGGAATCTAGGGCGACGATTGCCGCGCCACCAGGGTGGTGAATGATTTCTAGTTCAGCGAGGCGGTTGTTGGGTAGGCGTACCTGCTCAACATTTAAACGGATTACTCGCCCCTGAAATATCAGGGTTTCTTTCTCGATCATGCGGCGGTCTCGCTGTGATTGGCTAAGCCAAGGTTTTGCTGGCCTCTCGCTGATTGTGCCTACTTCTCGGTGTCTCTGTCATTAAAACCAGTGGGGCAATGTGCACAAATTCAGTACACTAGTAGGTTAGCTAATCTTTGCCCTGCGAGGGTCTGAATGAAATGAATCAAGTTTCCACTCACATCGAGTTTTCTGGTCGTTTGGTATTTGTTGGTTTTGGCAGTATTGGCCAAGGAGTATTACCACTCATTTTGCGCCATATCGGCGTCAACAAAGACAAAATTACCATCGTCACCTCTGATGCGCGTGGTCAGGCCGAGGCACAAGCCTATGGCATTAATTTCGTCATTCAGCCCATCAATCCAGACAACTATCAACGCGTATTGAAGCCCTTGGTGGGGCGCGGAGACTTCTTACTCAATCTTTCCGTTGAGGTCTCTAGCTTGGCGCTGATTCGTCTGTGTGCCGAACAAGGGGCATTGTATTTAGATACCTGTATTGAGCCTTGGAAGGGCGGATATTCAGACCCATCGCTCACTCCTTCGCAACGTTCAAATTATGCGCTGCGTGAATCTGCGCTGGCCTTGCGTCAAGAATTGAAAAACAGCCCGACCGCAGTCATTACGCACGGTGCTAATCCTGGATTAGTGTCCTATCTAGTCAAGCAGGCGATGCTGAATGTTGCCAGCGATACTGGTGTGAGCGTTACGGTTCCAACAACACGTGAGCAGTGGGCGGCGCTGGCGAGTCAGTTGGGTATCAAGGTGATTCATATTGCTGAGCGCGATACTCAGGTGTCAGAGACTCCAAAGCGTGTTGATGAATTCGTAAACACTTGGTCGATTGACGGTTTTGTTGGTGAAGGCTGTCAGCCCGCTGAGTTAGGTTGGGGAACGCACGAAAAGAGTTTGCCTGCTGAGGGAAGACAGCATGACTTTGGTTGTGGCAGTGCAATTTACATGATGCGCCCAGGTGCCGGCACTCGAGTGCGTACATGGACACCGAAGGCAGGGCACTTTCACGGTTTTTTGATCACTCACGGTGAGGCCGTATCGCTGGCTGATTATCTTTCGGTGCGCGAGCAAGGCAAGGTGACTTATCGACCTACGGTGCATTATGCCTATCATCCTTGTGATGATGCGGTGATGTCAGTGCATGAATTGGCCGGTCGCAATTGGCATCAGCAATCTCAGCAGCGTTTGTTGATGAGCGAAATTGTTGATGGCTCTGATGAACTGGGCGTATTACTTGCGGGTCATCGCAAGGGCGCCTACTGGTTTGGTTCACGTTTGAGTTGTGCAGAGGCTCGCAAGCTTGCGCCCTACAACAATGCGACCAGTATTCAAGTGTGCGTATCGGTATTAGCGGGGATGATTTGGGCAATTGAAAATCCACAGCGAGGCATTGTTGAGCCTGAGGAAATGGACTTTCAGCGTGGTCTACAGATATGTCAGCCCTATCTTGGTGTGGTTCAAGGTGAATATACCGATTGGACTCCGCTAAAAGATCGCGGACGGCTCTTCCCAGAAGAAGTCGATATGACCGATCCGTGGCAGTTCAAGAATATATTGGTTTGAGTTTGGCTCCAGATATAAACCTAGGAATAGCGCTAAGCTTTGGGCTCTAGCGTGCGAAGTCTTAACGAGTGGGCGTGAGATCGTGGTAGCTGATGGCTATCACGAAGTAAGTTCTTTTGCCGGAAGCCAGCTCAATAGTAACTTCATCATCAATGGTTTTCTTGAATAAGGCTTTGGCCAATGGTGCATCCATACTGATGAGGTTCTTTGAGGGATCAAACTCATCAGGCCCGACGATGCGGTACTGAACTGTTGCGCCATGTTCATCCTCAAGCGTAACCCACGCACCAAAAAAAATACGCGATAAGTCAGAGGGTTGCTGTTGCACGATGACCATGCCATCGAGGCGTTGGCGTAAAAACCGCACGCGGCTATCAATTTCACGCAGTTGTTTCTTGCCATAAATATATTCCGCATTTTCAGAACGGTCGCCCTGCGCGGCTGCTTCCGATACGGCTTGTGTTACCTGCGGGCGCAGTACTCGCCAAAGATGATCGAGCTCATCTTTTAATTTCTGCCATCCGGCCTGTGTGATGTATTTGGAGCCTCGCGGCTGCGGTGGGCGATAACGTGACATGCTGGTAATGATAGCTGAAGGCAGCGTGTGGCTAATAATTGTGAGCTATATCACAGTTTTTTAACAATTGAGCTTTTAGTCTTGCTATATGAGCGTGAAGTATTACACCCACTTTTTCATGCAAGAGCGACCTGCCGGCGCTGTGGCTGATGATATTGCCAAGACGCCAGCCAGTAAGCTGAACGAATTTCGTGGCGTGATTGAGGTCAATCGCAAAATGCGCCGCGGAGATTTTCGTGAAGCGGCAGAAGTATTGGCGCGCAACTTTGAATGTCATGTCACGGATATTAAAGTTCTGCAGTGGTCAATGTTGCACTGACCAAGTATGTATTCCCAGATTTAATTTATAACCCCAGTGTATGCTGGGGTTTTTATTTATTCACAACAGTAGCGAATGACTAAGATACTGGTATTAAGCCTTATCGCTTGAACAATGCTTTCTTTACAAAGCGCATTAATCTGATGACTAAACCGGCTTTAGGTGCAGGTTGTTGCGGTACTACACGTGGTGATGGTTGCTTGTGATGGCGTCTTTGATCGTGTCGGTTATCTTGGCGCCGACCAAATTGATTTTTGCGTGGATGTGAGTGTCTTTGGTCTTGATGTCTAGAACGTTGCGCCGCGTCTTGTTGCGGTGCGTTAGCTTGCGTAGTTCTTGGGCGGTCATTCGACTGTTTTGAATGCTGTTCTGAGTGGCTTTTTCCATGACCGCGATCATGATGCCGATGGCGTTGATGTTGCTGTCCTGCGTCATGGCGAGGTCGATCATGACCCTTGCCGTGTTGTGGACGTCTTGGCGCATGTTCTCTCTTCTTGCGCGGTGACGGCGGCGCTAGTTCCACAAGCATTTCTGGGGTAATGCTACCGACAGGTATTTTGCGGCCAATATAGGCTTCAATATCCGGCAGAGTGATGACGTACTCCTCGCAACCGAGGCTGATTGCATCTCCTTCAGCACCTGCGCGCGCAGTGCGACCGATGCGATGCACATAATCTTCGGGATCTTGAGGTAAATCGTAATTGAACACATGGCTGACATCGGGGATATGTAGTCCGCGAGAGGCAACATCGGTACCAATCAGTACAGACAGGGTGCCCTCATGAAAGTCTCGCAGCATTCTCAAGCGTTTAGCTTGTGGGACATCGCCTGAAATCGCTTCTGCATTAATGCCGTTGTCGCGTAATAAGTTCTCGACATCTTCAGCGGCGCGACGTGTGTTCACAAACACCATGCTGCGTGTTGGGTCCATGTGCTTCAACATGCCAACTAGCAACCGAGGTTTTTCACTGTTCGAAGGAAAGTAAATGATTTGCCGAATGCGCTCTACCGTCATCTTATCGGGTTCAATTCGTGTCAGTCGCGGCTCATTCATGTGTTCGTAAGCAAGCTCTAAGACGCGTTGTGACAATGTTGCTGAAAACAAGAGATTCAGGCGTTTGTCTGGCGCAGGCATGCGCCTCAGTAAATAGCGGATATCGTTGATAAAGCCTAGATCGAACATGCGATCGGCTTCATCAAGCACCAAAACTTGTACTGAGCTTAAGTCGATGACCTGTTGTTTGTAAAAATCGATGATGCGTCCGGGGGTGCCTATTAGGACATCCACACCCATTTCCAGTTGTCGTTTTTGCTTTTCAAAATCAACGCCACCAAAGGCAAGGCCGAGTCGTAAGCCGGTGTGTTGTCCAAGCGGTTCGGCATCGCTATGAATTTGAATGGCTAATTCACGCGTAGGTGCCAAGATCACTGCGCGAGGCGCATTAAGTTTGCGCTCCGCAGGCACCGCTTCACGTAATAGGCGCGCAAACATCGCCACCAAGAATGCAACGGTTTTCCCTGTGCCCGTTTGCGCTTGACCGGCCACATCCAACCCAGCCAAGGCGTGCGGCAGTGTCTGTGCTTGAATGGGCGTGCAGCGCTCGAATCCAGCGTCGGCCAATCCTTTTTGCAAAGGCTCAGGAAGATGAAGTCCAGTAAAGGACAGATCAGTCAAATGCGATTCAGCCATTGGGCTTGTGTACTTCTATAATTTGGAGACTTTAAGGACAGATGGCTGAGCCATCCGCGGTTTTTGGTTACTCATTGGGTGCATTCTGCGCTCTATTGAGTGTATCGGGCTTGCAAAATACAAATTGGCCAGCTTTAATATCACCCAACGAAGCGGATCGCCACTTGGATTCTCAAGTCAGCAACAGTCCGCACTTCCTGAAAACAATCACTCAACCTCTGATTTGCACCACACATAAACTCTTTAACGAGCCGCGTTGATAGCATAAGCAAAATTAAGCGCCTAAGCGCCAATTCTGCCTGAGATGCAGACTGATCGTCATCCTATTATCGCTGATACGCTGCTTTCTGCTCTAACGCACCTTCCAATTCCTGTTATTTCACGATTTCATCCCATTTTCGTAGTTCTCAATTTAACAACACAAACCCGTCACTAGAGGTAACCCCGGTGAGTAGCGATCTGATCGTCCATGTTACGGACGCTAGTTTTGAAACTGATGTATTGCAGTCCAGTCAGCCTGTGTTGCTGGATTTTTGGGCCGAATGGTGCGGTCCGTGCAAAATGATTGCGCCAATGCTGGATGAGGTGGCCGCGGAATTTAAGGGTCGACTGACCATTGCCAAACTCAATATTGATGAAAACCCCAAAACCCCGCAGCGTTTTAATGTGCGCGGTATTCCAACCCTAATTCTGTTCAAAAACGGTCAGGTAGAAGGACAGAAAGTGGGCGCTCTTCGTAAGGCCGATTTGGCCGCATTTGTGGAAGGTAAGCTGTGAGAGGCTATCTAGGTAATCAGTCACGAGGTAACCGCCAGCAAGGTGGCGGTGGCAATGGTGGTGGCAATAACCGTAATCGCCCACCTCGTGAAGGTCGCGGCAATCGCCCTCGTCATCGCGGTAACAACACCGAAGGTTTGCCGCAAGATGATTTTCTTGATAACGATGACATAGGCATTGTTTCTCCTGCTGAGTTGGCTGCTTCACGGCAGTCAATGAATCTCACAACGCTCAAGCTCAAGCCCATCGGTGAGTTGGTGGAGATGGCGCAGCGTCTCGGCGTGGATAACATGGCTCGCTCGCGCAAGCAGGACATTATTTTTGAAATTCTAAAAGCGCACGTACGTAGTGGTGAAACCATCTACGGCGAAGGTGTCTTAGAAATTCTTCAGGATGGATTTGGTTTTTTACGTTCAGCGGATAGCTCTTATCTGGCTGGTCCTGATGATATTTACATCAGTCCATCACAGGTGCGCAGATTTAACTTACGCACTGGCGATTCGATTTCTGGACTGATTCGTCCACCTCGTGACGGCGAACGTTATTTCGCTTTGTTGAAAGTGGGTGAAATTAACTTTGACTCTCCCGATAGCGCACGACACAAGGCGTTGTTTGAAAATTTAACGCCACTACATCCAACCAAGCGTCTTAAGTTGGAACGTGGTACTGGCGCAACGGAAGATTTAACTGCACGCGTTATCGATTTAGTGGCGCCGATTGGTAAGGGTCAGCGTGGACTGATTATTTCCCCGCCGAAAGCCGGTAAGACCATGTTGCTGCAAAACATTGCCAGCTCCATTACGGCGAATCATCCCGAGGTATATCTCATCGTGCTGCTCATTGATGAGCGACCCGAAGAAGTGACTGAGATGACTCGCACTGTGCGCGGTGAAGTTGTGGCTTCAACCTTTGATGAACCCGCTAGTCGCCATGTACAAGTGGCCGAAATGGTCATCGAAAAAGCCAAGCGTCTAGTCGAGCACAAGCGTGACGTGGTGATTCTGCTAGATTCCATTACTCGTTTAGCTCGTGCATATAACACCGTGGTGCCAAGCTCCGGCAAGGTGCTCACCGGTGGTGTGGATGCCAATGCCCTGCAGCGCCCAAAGCGTTTCTTCGGTGCAGCACGTAACGTCGAAGAAGGTGGTTCGCTCACTATCTTGGCAACCGCACTGATCGACACGGGTTCACGCATGGATGATGTGATTTACGAAGAGTTCAAGGGTACAGGCAACTCTGAAATTCATTTGGATCGTCGTGTGGCTGAAAAGCGCACCTTCCCAGCAGTAAATATCAATCGTTCCGGCACGCGCCGTGAAGAATTGATCATGCCGCAGGATGAATTGGCAAAAATTTGGATTCTGCGCAAGCTCTTGCATCCAATGGATGAATTGGCGGCGATCGAATTCTTGCTCGATAAGATGAAAGACACCAAAACCAATAGCGAATTTTACGATGCGATGAAGCGCGGCTAATCGCTATAAGGTTTAGGTATTGATTTAAGGCGTGGTCGTTTGCGGTCACGCCTTTTTTCTTATGGGTAGATGCTTGATATTCAGTTAATGTTGCGGGTCAGTACTCCTTGCGTGCATTTATGCTTGTGAGAAAAAATTGGTTCAGGGGTTTCTATGAATAGAGCCGGTTATTTGCGCCGTTGCTTTTTGCTGACATTGGTCATCGCCATGTTGTTTGCATGCCGCACGCAAAATATCAAACAACAGACTGAACTTGGGCCGCATGGCCTGCCTGTGTGGGCTTATCACGTGATTGATCCAGTGCAGCCGGAAGTCATTGAGCTCAAAGGATTGGTGCACTTACCGGGCAGTACCAAAGAATATGACGCAGCGGTTACCGAAAGTTTTAAGGATCCACCCGATTGGTATCCCGATGAACATCCTGCTGCGCCGCCAGTTGTTGCAGGAGGTAAAGATGGACCTGCAATGGCCTGTGGTTCGTGTCACATGATGTCGGGTGTCGGACATCCGGAGAATGCCGATTTATCAGGCTTGCCGTTGGGTTACTTTGTGCGCCAAATGGCGTACTTCAAAAGCGATACGCGTAAAGAGCCGGCGCGGATGAATCAGATTGCCAAGACTCTTTCTGATGAAGAGATTCGTCAAGCGGCTGAATATTTTGCAGTACTTAAGCCGAGAAAAACGGTTGAGGTTATTGAGACGGAAACTATTCCGCGCACATACATCAGTAGTTTAGGGCGTGTGCGTATGCTGCATCCGCAGGGCGGTACTGAATTGCTGGGTCATCGTATCGTTCAGATGCCTGTAGATGCATTGCGTTTATTAAATCGCGATCCACATTCAACTTTTCTTGCCTATGTGCCGCTAGGAAGTTTAAGTAAGGGCGAGAAGTTAGTGAAAACAGGCGATGCTGGTAAAACCTTGCCCTGCGTGCTGTGTCATGGTGAAGGGCTGCGCGGTGTGGGTGAGGTGCCAAGAATTGCTGGCTTACAGCCGGTGTATATTGTGCGTCAACTGCTCAGTATTCAAAGCGGCCATAGCGCAGGTGAAGGTGTAGCGCTTATGAAACCGGTGGTAGAGCATTTGTCGTTAGATGACATCATCGCCATTTCTGCATATGTGGGTTCGCTATCGCCAACGCAGTAAATGGCGGCGCGTCATTAAGTTTTTAATCTTGGAAAGAGCGTTAATGCATTGTCACGTTCAATCTGTCTAAGTTCTGAATCGGTGAACACGCCGCATTCCTGTAGTCCTTTGACATGATCAACTAAGGTGCGTGCAGGATAGTCGCTGCCTAATAAAATATGGGTCAGTGGCGCGACTTTGCGTAGTGCGCCCATGGCCACGGCATTTGATGTCCAGGCGGTGTCAAAAAATAAATTGTGTAGTGCGCCTGCAAAGCCTTGCGGGAAATATTCTTTGTATTTGATGTTGTTGGCCGCTGCTGTAAATCGCTCAATCAAGTAGGGCATTGTGCCGCCGCCATGCGAGAAGATGATGCACACATTCGGATAGCGAGTGGTCGTACCGCTGAATAAGAGATTGGCGATAGCGCGAGTGGTGTCGGTTTGCCACTCAATGGTGGTGTCAGCAACGTTAGGTAATAGTGACTTGCAACAATTGGCGCTGATGGGGTGAACAAATAAGGTTGCGCCGCGATGATTTAGTTCATCGAATATTGGGTCGAATGTCGGATCGCCCAACCATTGATCACCGTAGTTGGTGTACATCGCAACACCGTCGACCTTCAAAGTATCCAAGGCATAGTCGATCTCTCGTAAGGTGGCGTCGATATGCGGCATTGGTAAAAATGCCATCAATCCGAATCGTCCTGGATAATCGCTCGCAAGGCGTGCACCAAATTCATTCGTCGGCCGAGCGAGACGATCGACAAGTTCGGGATCATAGTGCGGGGGTATAGAAAGTAAGGTTGAGGCAATGCCATTTTCATCCATGCTCTCTAAGTGTTTTGTGGCTGACCAGTTTGCAAACAAGCCTAATTCTTGTGCACCAAGCACATCAATCATCACCGGCGACATAAAGTGACCATGCGCATCGATTCGATATGGCTTAGGTGTAGCGGCGAGTGCAGTCTTTGAGATTATTGTTGAAGCAGCGCTGGCGGTCAGCGCTTGCAGCAGGGAACGTCGAGAGGTATGTAAGTGACTGTTCTGCATTTTTATCTCTAAGGTTTATATGTGCTTTAGATGTTCAAGCTAGAGTCATGTAACCTGTGCTGGCATAAAGTGTCAATCTAATGTTCCTAATGTTCAATAAGTCAAGATTAAGCCCTGATTGGGTGTTATTCACTATGGCGATCAGAAGGGTTACGGGTTTACTGTCTGCGTATTGGGAATAGCTAAGGTATGGGTATGCATGGTAATAAACGTTTCATCATGCTTAGAGTGATGTCTGTTCTGACGTTAATGCTGCTCAGTGCCTGTGCAGGAAGCGCGGTCACGACTGCTCAGCCTATAGACATTAACTCCGCCACTTCAGAGCAACTGGCGCGATTGCCTGAAATTAAACCACTTCAGGTTGAGGCCATTATTGCCGGTCGCCCGTGGAACTTTACAGAGGAGTTGGTTAAGAGGCAGGTAGTAACGCAAAGTGAATATGATGCGATCAAAAACTTGATTGTGGCTATTCAGCGCTCGCCGATCGACGGCAAGGGCGAGAAAAAGAAAATCCACTAAAGCATTGCTCTAGTGGATATTTATCCATTATTTATTTTTATTTGGCGGGAAAATTTAGCGCTAATACAGACGAAGTTTTGTCTGCCAAATCTTGCATGTTCAGTTGCTGATAAGCATCGCGTGAAATTTCTAGTGCTTCTTTGATTACGGGCGCGCCATCATAATTTTCGATGGCATATTTACAGCGATTCAAAGCGGCAATGTATGCCCCACGATTGAAGTAATAACGCGCGACATACACTTCATAATTAGCTAGGCGATTACGCAGGAAAATCATGCGCTGGCGAGCATCGGCTGCGTACTGGCTATCCGGAAAGCGCTGAATTAACAGTTGAAAGGCTTGGAAGGCGGTACGCGAATTCTCCGGTGGTCGCTTGCTAAGGTCGACACGAAACCAGCGTTCAATGAAATTGCGATCCGGATCGAAGTTGGCTAAGCCTTTCATGTAATAGGCATAATCAACGCGTGGATGCGTGGGGTTCTCGCGAATAAATTGATCGGCTTGATCAATGACATTTTCCCGGTCGCCATTTTCGTAATAGGCATACAGCATATCTAGTTGAGCTTGGCGGGTGGCGTTACTGAACGGGAATCGCGCCTCAAGCAACTCTAAATTCTTAATGGCAAAGGCAAAGTCGCGATTGTCCAAATCTTGTTTGGCACGGTCATATAACTGATCGGCCGTGGTGATTTTGGTGGAGCGAAAGCTGCTGCAGCCGGAAAGCATGGCAAGCGCCAAGCACAGGACAGCTAAGCTGCGGCTAAATTTTTGGAAGCAGTGACTCATGGAAGCGGTAATCTTGCCTGATGGAAACAGTCAACTCAGCCCTCAGTATAGCCGGTAAAATCCATCTTGCCTGAGCTCTGCGTGTAGACTGCACGCCCCAGCTTGCTTTTTAGTCACTCAATGTCTGCTACAGATTCAGAAATTGCCATCCATCAACTGACGATTCCTTATGAGTCGGCCGGGCAGCGCCTAGATCAGGTGCTCTCTCAGTTATTGCCCGAGTATTCCCGCACCCGTATCAAGGCATGGATTGAGGGTGGTCAGGTGCAAATTACCGGTCGACAGATGCGTCCCAAAGATGCAGTGCTCGGCGGTGAACAGGTGGTCGTCACACCATTATTTGAAGTGGATGAGCGCGTGCAGGCGCAAGATATTGCTTTAGACATCGTCCATGAGGATAAGCACCTGTTGGTGGTGAATAAGCCGGCGGGGCTGGTGGTGCATCCGGGCGCAGGTAATCCCGCCGGCACATTGCAAAATGCCTTGCTGCACTACGATGCCACTCTAGGGATTTTGCCGCGTGCGGGCATCGTGCATCGCATTGATAAAGAAACCAGCGGCCTGCTGGTGATTGCGCGTACCTTGGAAGCGCATACCGCACTGACCGAAATGATTGAAGCTCACGCCGTGCAGCGCCACTACGAAGCGGTGTGTGTGGGCGTGATGACTGCCGGGGGTACGGTGGATAAACCAATCGGTCGCCATTCCACTGATCGCATCAAAATGATGATTCGCTCTGATGGCCGCGAGGCCGTGACCCATTATCGTGTGGTGACGCGCTTTAGAGCGCACACGCATGTGCGAGTGCAGCTAGAAACGGGGCGCACACATCAGATTCGCGTACACCTGTCACATGTGGGCTATCCCTTGGTGGGTGATAGTGTTTATGGCAAGCGCTTGGTGATTCCTAAAGGCGCAAGTACTGCATTCGATGAAACACTACGCGGTTTTCACCGGCAGGCCCTACATGCGGCGCGGCTGGAATTTATGCATCCAATCACAAACAAGGCTGTCAGTTACGAAGCGCCATTGCCCGCAGATATGAAGCAACTGTTGAAAGCATTAGCTACTGATTTGAAAGTAAGTGAAAAAGCAGCGGCTAAAGCCCGAGCCGCTGATCCACGTGGTGCATGATGCGCATGCCGTTTGAATGGTTGCAGGCCGAGTGGCCCGCGCCCGCTCATGTGCGTACTGCCTCAACGTTACGTACCGGTGGTGTCAGTGCCGTGCCTTTCGATTCACTCAACTTGGGTGATCATGTGGGAGATGCACCCGAGGCAGTGCGCGCCAATCGTCAGCGTTTAGCGCAAGCACTACAGTTACCTAATGCGCCGTGCTGGTTGAATCAAGTGCACGGTGCGCGCGTGATTGAAGCCGGTAGTTGGGCAACGCCGCCACAAGCTGATGCGTGTATTGCCCGTAGCGCAGGTCAAGTGTGCGTGGTGATGACCGCTGATTGTCTGCCCGTGTTGATATGTAGTCGTGACGGTGATCGTGTAGCCGCCGCGCATGCGGGTTGGCGCGGCTTGGCGGGTGGCATTTTTGAATCCACCGTCAGTTCATTGGGTCTGCCTGGTTCACAACTGATGGCGTGGTTAGGGCCAGCGATTGGACCACAAGTGTTTGAAGTGGGTGATGAAGTGCGCATTGCCTTTATGGCTAAAGAGGCTGCCGCTGCACAAGCCTTCAAACCCAGCTATCGCGCGGGACATTGGTTGGCAGATTTATATTTGTTGGCTCGCCAAGAGTTGGCGCGTTTGGGTGTACAGGCCGTCTATGGTGGTGGACTGTGCACATACTCCGATGAAGCACGGTTTTTTTCGTATCGCCGAGAGTCCCGGACGGGGCGCATGGCGAGTCTGATCTGGCTCACAGAATAGCCTGAATCTTCTAAGTAGCCCTGCGGTTGCGCCAATCCGCAGTTGAAATCTGCCACATCATCCCTAGATAGCTCGCAACTAAATTTTAATTTTGCGAGTGGTACGTCATGAGAATGGACAAACTGACCAGTAAATTTCAATTGGCGCTAGCTGATGCGCAGTCTTTGGCAGTGGGCCGAGACAATCAGTACATCGAGCCCATTCACTTATTGCAGGCTTTGCTTGAGCAGCAAGGCGGTTCTGTGCGTCCGTTGCTAGATAAGGCCGGCGCTAATGTAAGTCAATTACGTACGCAACTTACTGAGGCGCTCGATCGCTTATCTAAAGTGGAAGGTAATGCCGGTGCAGTGCATATCTCAAATGACTTAAATAAGCTATTAAATCTCACCGATAAACTCGCGCAAAAGCGCGGTGATCAATACATCTCTAGCGAGTTATTTGTCTTAGCGGCACTCGATGATAAAGGGCAGGCCGGATCGCTGTTACGCAATGCAGGCGTCACTAAGGCGGCGCTAGAAAAAACCGTTGATGAGTTGCGCGGCGGTGACACCGTGGATGATCCTAATGCCGAAGAGTCACGTCAGGCGTTAGAAAAATACTGTGTCGATCTGACGGCGCGCGCAGCGCAAGGCAAGCTTGATCCGGTGATTGGTCGCGATGATGAAATTCGTCGTACCGTTCAAGTGTTGCAGCGGCGTACCAAAAATAATCCCGTGTTAATTGGTGAGCCGGGCGTTGGCAAAACAGCAATTGTTGAAGGCTTGGCGCTACGCATCATCAATGGCGAAGTGCCCGAAGGTATTCGTAATAAAAAGATTTTGGCGCTGGATATGGGCGCGTTGATTGCTGGTGCAAAGTATCGCGGTGAATTCGAAGAACGACTCAAAGCAGTGCTGAATGATCTAAAAAAACAAGAAGGTCAGATCATTCTGTTCATTGATGAATTGCACACCATGGTCGGTACGGGTAAAGCAGAAGGCGCTATGGATGCCGGCAATATGCTTAAGCCAGCGTTAGCGCGCGGTGAGTTGCATTGTGTGGGCGCCACTACACTCGATGAATATCGCAAGTACATCGAAAAAGATGCGGCGCTTGAGCGACGTTTCCAAAAAGTTTTGGTGAATGAGCCTTCGGTTGAAGACACGATTGCGATCTTGCGTGGACTTAAAGAACGCTATGAGGTGCATCATGGTGTAGACATCACCGATCCTGCTATTGTGGCTGCTGCAACCTTATCGCATCGCTATATCACTGACCGTCAGTTGCCTGATAAGGCGATTGATCTGATTGATGAAGCCGCCTCGCGTATTCGTATGGAGATTGATTCCAAGCCAGAATCAATGGACAAACTTGAGCGACGCATCATTCAGCTGAAGATTGAGCGCGAGGCGTTAAAGAAAGAATCAGATGAAGCTTCAAAGAAGCGTTTGGGTGCGCTGGATGAACAGCTCAAACAGTTAGAAAAAGAATATGCCGACCTTGAAGAAGTGTGGAAGGCTGAAAAAGCTGCCGTACAAAGTTCTGCAGGCATCAAGGAAGAATTAGAGCGTGCGCGATTGGAGTTAGAGACCGCGCGCCGTGCGCAAAATTTGGCGAAGATGTCTGAGCTGCAATACGGCCGTATACCTGAGTTGGAAAAGCGCTTATCGGAAGCGGCGCAAGCCGAGCAGCAGGAAACCCAGTTGCTACGTAATAAAGTCACCGATGAAGAAATCGCAGAAGTGGTCTCTAAGTGGACCGGTATTCCAGTGTCAAAAATGTTGGAAGGCGAGCGCGAGAAGTTGCTGCGTATGGAAGAGTCATTGGGCAAGCGTGTAGTTGGGCAACATGAAGCCGTGGCGGCAGTGTCGGATGCCATTCGTCGCTCGCGTGCGGGTATTTCCGATCCTAATCGTCCCAACGGTTCGTTCCTGTTTTTGGGGCCAACGGGCGTCGGTAAGACTGAGTTGTGTAAAGCGTTGGCTGAATTCTTGTTTGATACTGAAGAAGCCATGATTCGTATTGATATGTCCGAGTTCATGGAAAAGCATTCGGTGGCGCGACTGATTGGCGCACCTCCTGGCTATGTGGGTTATGAAGAAGGTGGCTATCTCACTGAAGCAGTGCGTCGTCGTCCGTACTCAGTCATTCTGCTCGATGAAGTCGAGAAGGCGCACCAAGATGTGTTCAATGTGTTGTTGCAAGTGTTAGACGATGGTCGCTTAACTGATGGTCAAGGTCGCACGGTAGATTTTCGTAACACGGTAGTGATCATGACCTCGAACCTAGGCTCGCAGGTGATTCAAGAGCTCAGTGGTGAGGCCAATTACACCAAGATGAAATCTGCTGTCATGGAAATTGTTGGACAGCACTTCCGACCTGAATTTATTAATCGCGTCGATGACATTGTGGTGTTCCATCCTTTAGATCGGACGCAATTGCGTTCGATTGTGGATATTCAGTTGGGCAATCTGCATAAGCGTTTAGCCGATCGCGACATTGCGATTACCTTGGATGATGCGGCACGCGATTTACTGGCCGTAGCAGGATTTGATCCCGTGTATGGCGCACGTCCACTCAAGCGCGCTATTCAGGCTCAGTTAGAGAATCCATTGGCGCAACGTATTTTGCGCGGCGACTTCGGACCCGGTGCAAAAGTGCAGGTGACAGCAAGTAAGGGTGATCTGATCTTCAAGGGCTAATTGGCGCTCTGTGCCTATACCCCTTGAACACTCCCTATGTAGCCTCATGATGCGGCATACTTCGCATCTTAGGTTTACTCGACTGAGTGAGTTGTCCATGCCTTTTTACGAATACGAATGTTCTGCCTGTAAGTTTTATGTTGAGGCGTTGCAGAAGGTTTCTGATGCACCGCTAAAGCAGTGCCCCAGCTGCGGCAAAGCAACCCTGAAGCGATTGATTTCTGCGCCCGTGTTTCGCCTGAAGGGTGGCGGTTGGTATGAAACTGACTTCAAATCAGATAAGGAAAAGAAGCGCAACTTGGTCGATGACAAGGAGCCGGCAGCCAAGTCGGATAGCGACGACAAAAAATCCACCGTACGAGCAAGCAAGGCGCTGAAAAAGGCCGTCGTTAAAAAAGCGACTAAGGCGACCCCGCCATCCGTCAAAAAAACGCCCGCCAAAAAACAGCTGGCCAAGAAAAAACCAGCCAAGAAAAAGTCGGTAAAGAAGGCGGCTAAAAAGCGCGCGCTGAAGCCGGTTGCCCGCAAGAAATGACATTTCTGTCCGGCTGGCGCGCAAGTGCGGGTCGGATTCGGATAAATATCGGGGCTGAGCCTTGCGAGGGTGGAGCAGCCTCCGTAACATTCGCCGCCTCATTATTTGGGTCTTTTCCATGCGTAGTCATTATTGCGGTCAGGTCAACGAGTCACTGGCCGGTCAGGAAGTCTCGGTTGCCGGTTGGGTGCATCGTCGTCGCGATCATGGCGGCGTCATTTTCATTGACTTGCGTGATCGTGAAGGCTTGTTGCAGCTGGTGTTCGATCCAGACCGTAAGGACATCTTTGCCTCTGCCGAGCGTCTGCGCAGCGAGTACTGCATTCGTGTTACCGGCAAAGTGCGTCCCCGTCCTGCGGGTACCGCGAATGCCAACTTGGCGTCCGGTCAGGTGGAGTTGTTGGCCACTGAGTTAGAAATTCTCAATCGCTCAGAAACCCCGCCGTTCCATCACGATGAACAGACCAATGAAGAACTGCGTCTGAAGTATCGCTATTTGGATTTGCGTCGCGATGTGATGCAACAGCGCATTCGTTTGCGTCACCGCGTCACCATGGCGCTACGTAATTATTTGGATGGTACTGGCTTCATTGATATGGAAACGCCAATGCTCACCAAGGCCACACCCGAAGGGGCGCGTGACTATTTGGTACCTAGCCGCACTCATCCTGGTCAGTTCTTTGCCTTGCCGCAATCGCCACAGATCTTTAAGCAGTTGCTGATGATGTCTGGCTTTGATCGTTACTATCAAATCGTGCGTTGCTTCCGCGATGAAGATTTGCGTGCCGATCGTCAGCCTGAATTTACCCAGCTGGATATCGAGACCTCCTTCCTGTCCGAACAACAAATCACCGATTTGATGGAAGGCTTGATTCGCGACCTGTTCAAGTCGGTCATGAATACTGAATTGCCGAATCCATTCCCACGCATGACCTATGCTGAAGCCATGCGTCGCTATGCGTCGGATAAGCCAGATCTGCGAATTTCGCTCGAGTTGGCAGACATTGCCGATTTAGTGCGCGACTGTGATTTCAAGGTGTTTGCCGGTCCCGCTAAAGATGCTAAAGGTCGCGTCGTAGCGATGAATGTACCGAAGGGTGGCGAGCGTTTATCGCGTAAAGAAATTGATGACTACACCGCGTATGTGGCGCGTTATGGCGCTAAGGGCTTGGCCTATGTAAAGGTGAATGAAAAAGCCAAAGGTCGTGATGGCTTGCAATCACCGATTTTGAAATTCCTTAGCGATGAAGCTATTGCCGGCATTCTGCAGCGCACGGGTGCTAACGATGGCGATTTGATTTTCTTCGGTGCCGATCGCGCCAAGGTGGTCAACGATGCGATCGGTGCGCTACGTCTTAAAGTCGGCCACGATTTAGGGTTGGTTGCCGAAGGTTGGCGTCCGTTGTGGGTGGTCGACTTCCCAATGTTTGAATGGGATGAAGATGGCAAGCGCTGGGCAGCGTTGCATCATCCGTTCACTGCGCCGAAGAACGACGATCCTGCTGTACTGAAGAGTGATCCTGAGTCAGCATTGTCGAAAGGATACGACATGGTGCTCAACGGTTCTGAAATCGGCGGTGGTTCGGTACGTATTCATCGTCAAGACATGCAGTCCACCGTATTTGATTTATTGGGCATCAGTCCTGAAGAAGCCGAGCTTAAATTTGGCTTCTTATTAGAAGCCTTGAAGTTTGGCGCACCACCGCATGGCGGTTTGGCGTTTGGTGTGGATCGCTTAGTGATGCTGATGGCCGGTGCCGACAGCATTCGCGATGTAATTGCCTTCCCTAAAACCCAGACAGCAGCGTGCTTGCTCACCAATGCGCCAACTGAAGTCAGCGAAGCGCAACTAAAAGAACTGCATGTGCGGGTGAAGTTGCCGGTGAAGGCGGATTGAGTTTGGCGGGCGATCGGTTACTGAATTAAGTTCTTTAACCGATACATTGCATCTAGCGCATCTTTGGGTGTCATGGTATCTGGATTGAGATCACGCAACGCTTGAATCGCGACATGCTCTTCTGCGGCTGCTGGCATAGTCAATGAAAGTTGCTGCTGTAATGTCGGTGTATGATTGTCGGCAGAATGCTGTTCTAATTCCTGTAAATATTTACGTGCAGCGCTAATCACTTTCGGCGGTACGCCAGCTAGTGCCGCGACTTGTAAACCATAACTTTGATTAGCAGGACCGTCTTTCACTGTGTGTAAGAAAATTAATTGATCGCCATGTTCAGTGGCATCAAGGTGCACATTCACGCAGCCTTGAATATCTTGCGCCAGACTAGTGAGTTCAAAGTAATGTGTGGCGAATAAGGTGAAGGCGCGAACTTGTTTGGCAATGTGTGTGGCAATCGCCCAAGCGAGAGATAAGCCATCATAGGTGCTGGTGCCGCGACCGATTTCATCCATTAAAACCAAGCTATGTTCGCTGGCGTTATTCAAGATGTTGGCGGCTTCGGTCATTTCTAACATGAAGGTGGAACGACCACCGGCTAAATCGTCCGAGGCACCAATACGTGTGAAGATACGATCCACCGGACCAATACGTGCAAAGTTGGCAGGCACAAAGCTGCCCATGCGCGCCATTAAAACAATCAATGCGGTTTGACGCATGAAGGTGGATTTGCCACCCATGTTAGGGCCGGTGATCACCAGCATGCGGCGTGTGTCGTGACAGTTAAGATCGTTCGGCACAAAAGTAGAATCAATAAATCGTTCCACCACCGGATGACGACCGGCGCGAATTTCAATCACGTTGTCATCGCACAATTCGGGTTGCACATAGTTTAACGTGATAGCGCGTTCAGCCAGATTGCACAGCACATCCAGCGCGGCTAGTGCAGCGGCGGTGTGTTGTAGCGGTGACAATTTTGTGATTAGTTCATCCAGTAACTGGTCGTATAAAAACTTCTCACGCGCTAACGATTTATCGCGAGCACCCAGCACTTTGTCTTCAAAGGATTTGAGTTCGGGTGTGATGTAGCGTTCAGCATTACGCACGGTTTGGCGGCGCACATAATCCACCGGTACTTTCGCAGCATGCGTGTTGCTGATTTCAATGAAGTAACCCTGTACGCGGTTATAGCCCAGTTTTAATGTGCTGATACCGGTGCGTTCACGTTCGCGGTTTTCTAAATCTAATAAAAACTGATCGCTGTGTTCACTGATTTGCCGTAGCTCGTCGAGTTCAGGATCAAAGCCCGCAGCAATGACGCCGCCTTCACGCAAAATGGCGGGAGGGTTTTCAATAATGGTGCGCGTTAATAACGCTTGAATGTCAGGATGCGTGCTGGCTTGTTCTGCCAAGGAGCGCAGTAGTGGTGAGTCTTGATCTTGCAGTAGCGTTTGTAAGTTGGGCAGTTGTCCCAGTGCATCCCGCAGTTGAGCCAGGTCGCGTGGACGGGCAGACTTTAACGCGACGCGCGCCAATCCACGTTCAATATCGCCAACAGCTTTTAACAGTTCAGCAATGGGTTGGTCACGTCGTGAATCAATTAATGTGGCAATAGCCTGTAGACGTTGCTCAAGCGCTGCGCGCGTACGTAAGGGGCGATGAATCCAACGACGCAGTTCGCGACCACCCATTGCAGTAGCAGTGCAATCCAGCACGCCTGCCAATGTGCATTCAGGACGATCGGCGAGGCTGACATCCAATTCTAAATTACGACGTGTGGCGGCATCGAGTAACACCGCATCGCCGCGACTTTCTGTTTGCAGGCCACGCACATGGGGCAGGGCCGCTTTCTGCGTGTCGCGCACATAGTGCAGGAGGCAACCTGCTGCCTGAATAGCCAGTGGCATGGACTCGCAACCAAAACCGGCGAGGTCACGTGTGCCGAATTGCTCGCACAGCGTGCGTGTGGCGGCATCCAGATCAAAGTGCCAGATGGGGCGTTCGCGCGTATGCAGCTTGAGTGTGTTGAGCGATGTCGAGGCCGTTTCGCTGATCAGCAATTCAGCCGGATGCAGGCGCTCCAGTTCACTCAGTAATGCTTCTTCACCCTGTGCTTCCAGCACCTGAAAGCGACCGCTAGATAATTCCAACCATGCCAAGCCAAAGTGGTGTTCGCTACTTTGATACAGCGCTGCAAGCAAACTGGAGCGACGTTCTTCCAGCAATGCGGCATCGGTGAGCGTGCCAGGTGTGACTATGCGCACCACTTGTCGTTCTACTGGGCCTTTGGATTTAGCAGGGTCGCCAATCTGTTCGCACAACGCCACCGATTCACCCATGCGCACCAATTTCGCCAAATAAGGTTCCATGCTGTGAAAGGGCACGCCCGCCATCGGAATCGGTTGCCCTGCTGATTGCCCACGCGCTGTTAGGGTGATGTCCAGTAGGCGTGCGGCGCGTTTAGCATCGTCATAGAACAGCTCATAGAAATCACCCATGCGATAAAACAGCAGCACATCTGGATGCTGCGCTTTGAGGCGCAGATACTGCTGCATGACGGGCGTGTGGGAGGCGAAATCCGAAGTGTTCACAAGCGAGTTTTTATTAGTGCGAAAGGATGCGATGCTAGAGAGAATGCGCTGCTGCGGCAAGCGCAATGACGGAGTCAGGGCGCGCTGGTTTATCTGCTATAAAGCGTCTTATGAACGATGATGCACAGTTGTATGCATTGGCTGCACAAGTTGGTAACCATTTGACCGACACTGGACGGCAGTTGGTGACGGCCGAGTCTTGCACCGGTGGCTGGGTGGCCAAGATGTTGACTGACGTGCCCGGCAGTTCGCAGTTCTATCTGGGCGGTGCCGTGACTTACAGCAAGGCGCTGAAGCAGTCCGTGCTTCAAGTGAGCGAAGCAACGCTGGCAGTTCATGGGGCGGTGAGCGAAGCGACAGTGCGGGAAATGGCGCTGGGTGCCTTGGCTCGACTGGGCGGCGATGTGGCGGTGGCGATCAGTGGTATTGCCGGTCCTGGCGGCGCATCACCTGACAAGCCGTTGGGCACCGTGTGGTTTGCGTGGGCCTGTCGTCAGCAGGCGACCATCGAGTGTACAGTGCGGGTAGATCACTTTGCCGGCGATCGAGAAGCGGTGCGTCGCGCCAGCGTGGCGGAGGCGTTGAGGGGCGTGCTGCAGACTTGATTGTAAAAAGCACTGGCATAATGAACAGTACTGTACAATAATACAGTTATCCTGTTGCCAGGTTAGCAGGGTCACGCAAAGTTTGAGTTAGTCCACTATTAAACGACTCGCCTTGGATGGGCGAGTCTCTTTTCAGGCTTTAATTTGAGGCATACGACTATGGAAGAAAATCGAAAGAAAGCGCTACAGGCAGCGTTAGGGCAAATCGAAAAGCAATTTGGCAAAGGTTCGGTCATGCGCTTAGGCGATGCCGGTGCCAGCAATGAAGTGGAGGCCATTTCCACCGGTTCACTAGGTTTGGATATCGCGCTGGGTATTGGCGGCTTACCGCGGGGGCGCGTCATTGAAATTTATGGCCCAGAATCTTCGGGTAAAACCACGCTCACTTTGCAGGTCATTGCCGAAACGCAGCGTTTGGGAGGCACGGCCGCTTTCGTCGATGCCGAACATGCCTTAGATCCCACGTACGCGCAAAAGCTGGGCGTCAATTTGGATGATCTGCTGGTGTCACAGCCTGACACGGGCGAACAGGCGCTAGAAATCACTGACATGTTGGTGCGTTCGGGAGGCGTTGATGTCGTGGTGGTCGACTCAGTGGCTGCGCTTACGCCTAAGGCAGAAATCGAAGGTGAAATGGGCGATTCACACATGGGGCTGCAGGCCCGTTTGATGTCACAGGCCTTGCGTAAGCTCACTGCGAATATCAAGCGCTCGAACACCATCGTGATTTTCATTAACCAAATTCGAATGAAGATTGGGGTGATGTTCGGTAATCCAGAAACTACTACTGGTGGTAATGCGCTGAAGTTCTACGCTTCGGTGCGTTTGGATATTCGTCGTACCGGTTCAATCAAGAATGGTGATGAAGTGGTGGGTAATCAAACGCGCGTCAAAGTCGTAAAAAACAAGGTCGCGCCGCCATTTCGTGAAGCGGAGTTCGAAATCATGTACGGCGAAGGTATTTCCCGTAATGGCGAAATTATCGACATGGGCGTGGCGCAGAATCTCATCGAGAAATCTGGCTCGTGGTACGCCTACAACGGCGAGCGCATTGGCCAAGGTAAGGAAAATGCTAAGAGCTTCTTAGAACAGCGGCCAGAAGTGGCTAAAGAAATTGAAAGCAAGCTACGACAGAAGTTATTGCCGGCCAAACGTGCAGATGCGGCGAAGGCCGAGACAGTAGACGCTTAATCTGTCGCGGCAGGTAAGCTTGCGCGATGTTTAGGCGCAGTGTGCGTGGACGTAAAACTCGATCAGGCGTGGATGAGCCTGATCGATCTGAGTCCACTGATCCGATCAAGCAGCGGAGCGCCGCGCGCAACACTGCTATTGGCTTACTCTCTCGCCGTGAACACGCGCAGGCTGAAATCAAGCGCAAATTGCAGGAGCGGGGTTACGATGATGAAGTAACCTCTGAGGTCGTTGACGATCTGACTCGAAAGCGTCTGTTGTCAGATGATCGGTTTGCTGAAATGTTCATTCATGCTCGTGCGGCGCGGGGGCAGGGGCCGGTTCGGCTGCGGGCTGAATTACGACAATTACGCGTGCCGGTCGAGCTCATTGAGCGGCATCTTAGCGCTGCGCCGGTGGAGTGGGTCGAGTTGGCCGTGGGTCTGCGGCAGCGAAAATTCGGTACAAAATTGCCCTCTACAATGGCAGAGCGTGCAAAGCAGGTGCGCTTCCTGCAATATCGCGGTTTTACTGCGGAACAAATCCGGATTGCCTTGGGTACAAGTTGCGAAGATGAGCTGCTTGAGTCGGGGGATGGAAATGATCCGCCTGACCACGATCGCGAGTTGTAATTAAATACCATGACCAGTACTTCTTCTCGACCTAAATTTTTGTCGAGCACCGAGCTGCGTGCGCTTTATCTTGAGTTCTTTCGTCAGCACGGACATACCGTGGTGCCTTCGAGTTCTTTGGTGCCTGGTAATGATCCAACCCTGTTGTTCACCAATGCTGGCATGGTGCAGTTTAAGGATTGCTTTCTCGGTAAAGAAAAGCGCAGCTATGTACGCGCTGCAACCGCGCAGCGTTGTGTACGCGCCGGTGGTAAACACAATGATTTAGAAAACGTCGGCTACACCGCTCGCCATCACACCTTCTTCGAGATGATGGGTAATTTCAGCTTTGGTGATTATTTCAAGCATGACGCCATCAAGTTCGCGTGGGAGTTTGTGACCGGCAAGCAATGGCTGGGTATTGATCCCCAGCGGTTGATGGTCACCGTCTATCACACCGATGATGAAGCCTTTGAGATTTGGAACAAGGTTGCCGGCGTACCTGCAGATCGTATCGTGCGTATTGGTGATAAGAAAGGCGGCGGCTCAGACAATTTCTGGCAAATGGGTGATACCGGCCCCTGCGGCCCGTGTACCGAGATTTTTTATGATCATGGCGCGCATATTCCTGGGGGACCACCCGGATCGCCCGATGAAGATGGGGATCGTTGGATCGAAATTTGGAACGTGGTGTTCATGCAATATGAACGCGATACGGATGGCACATTAACGCCGTTACCTAAACCTGCAGTCGATACCGGTATGGGTTTGGAGCGTGTTGCTGCAGTGATGCAGGGCGTGCATTCCAATTATGAGATTGATACTTTCCAAGGGTTGATTCGTGCTGCCTCACAAGTCACTGGCACGAAGGATTTAACTTCAAGCTCTTTGCGCGTCATTGCTGATCACATTCGTGCCTGTTCATTCTTAATTGCCGATGGCGTGCTGCCTTCCAACGAAGGTCGCGGCTATGTGCTGCGCCGCATTATTCGTCGTGCTATTCGTCACGGCTATAAGTTGGGTTGCAATGCCCCATTCTTCCATACGTTGGTGGCAGCGCTTGAGAAAGAGATGGGTGCTGCGTATCCAGAGCTCACTCAACAACACGAACATGTGGAACGTGTATTGCGCCAAGAAGAAGAGCGTTTTGCTGAAACACTCGCGCAAGGCATGGGCTTGCTTGAGACCACCATCAACACATTAACCGATAGCACTATTCCCGGCGATGCGGTCTTCAAGTTGTACGACACCTATGGGTTCCCTGTTGATTTGACTGCTGATATCGCCCGCGAACGCGGCTTAAAGATTGATGAAGCAGGCTTTGAGCGTGCCATGAATGCGCAGCGAGATCGCGCACGTGCTGCCAGTAAGTTTGGCGTCGATCAACGTGCCACGATTAAACTTGAAACCAAGACAGGCTTCAGTGGGTATCAGAGTGAGCAGGATCAAGGCAAAGTAGTTGTGTTGATTCATGAGGGTCAGCAAGTACAGAGCTTAACCGCCGGACAAGCGGGTCAAGTGGTATTGGATCGCACGCCGTTCTATGCCGAGAGTGGTGGTCAGGTGGGTGATGCTGGTGTGCTCAATGCAAAAGCTGTTGAGTTTGAGGTGACTGATACCCAAAAAATTGGTGCAGCATTTACCCATCTCGGCCAAGTCCGCAGCGGTCAAATTCATGTAGGAGATGTGCTTTCCGCTCACGTTGATCAAGCGCGTCGCAGTGCCATCCGCTTAAATCACTCGGCTACGCATTTGTTACATGCGGCATTGCGTCAGGTGTTGGGTGCGCATGTCACGCAGAAGGGCTCGTTAGTCACTGCCGATCGTTTGCGTTTTGATTTCTCCCATTACTCCGCGGTTAGCGCCGAAGAATTGCAGCAGATTGAACAATTGGTAAATACACAGGTACGTGCTAATGCGCCGGTAGAAACCAAGTTGATGAATCAGGAAGCGGCGGTGGCGGCAGGGGCGATGGCGTTGTTTGGTGAAAAGTACGATGACGAAGTACGCGTGCTGCGCATCGGTGATTTTTCTATGGAGCTATGTGGCGGCACCCATGCCAGTCGCGCCGGTGATATTGGCTTGTTCAAAATTGTCAGTGAAGGTGGAGTGGCGGCAGGCGTGCGCCGTATCGAGGCTGTCACCGGTCAGGGTGCCTTGCAGTGGGTAAGTGGTTCCGAAGCGCTGCTGCGTGAATTGGCGGGCTTGGTTAAAGGCGCTCGCGATGATGTGTCGGACAAAGTACGGCAAATGCTGGACCGTAACCGCAAACTCGAAAAAGAAGTCGCTCAATTGAAATCCAAATTGGCCAGTGGCCAAGGCCAGGACTTATCGGAATCCGCCGTGCAGGTAGCCGGTACGCAGTTGGTGGCAAAAGAAATTCCCGGCGCGGATGTGGCGGCATTACGTACCACCGTCGATCAACTCAAAGACAAGCTGAAATCCGCCGTGATCGTACTTGCTAGCGTTGATGAGCATGACAAGGTTGTCATCATAGCGGGGGTCACTCAGGATCAAATAGCCAAACATAAAGCGGGCGAAATTGTAAATTTCGTGGCACAACAGGTCGGTGGTCGCGGTGGCGGCAGGCCAGATCTGGCGCAAGCGGGAGGTAGCGATCCGAGCAAGTTGGCAGCAGCCCTTGATTCGGTTTCAGGTTGGCTTTCATCCCGTATTTAGCGGTCAAAACCCTCTGTAGTTGATGCTTTATGTGGAATCCGGATTACAATTGC